>NZ_JAFLWG010000045.1:0-70554 GCF_017316315.1 Enterococcus sp. DIV1298c
CCACTTCTTTTGTTGATGGCAAAACAGGTAAGTTTTGACGACTTAGTACTAAGATCGTCGGTGTATCTGTTGATTCCATAGCTACTTTCCATGCGGCACGTGTTTCGTTGCCGTCTGCTGGACGTAGGACATGAACCCCTGGCATACTTCGAACAGAAGCCAATTGTTCTACTGGCTCATGCGTTGGACCATCTTCACCGACCGCTACCGAGTCATGGGTCAACACATAAATGACTGGTGTATTTTGGATCGCTGCTAAACGGACAGCTGGTCGCAAGTAATCGACAAAGACAAAGAATGTCCCGCCATAGATGCGTGTACCGCCATGTAATTGAATTCCATTCATCGCAGATGCCATTGCGAACTCACGAACACCAAACCAAATGTTGCGGCCTTCATAATGTTCAGGAGTGAAGTCTTTATCCGCTGTCACCATGGTATTATTTGAGCCGGATAAATCAGCTGAACCACCCCAGAAACTTGGGATCGCTTTTGATAATTCTTGGATGACTTCTTTACTAGACACACGACTTGCTTGGCTTTCGCCTTCTTCGTATGTTGGCAGTTCTGCATCCCAATTTTCAGGTAATTTGCCTGCAAACGCATCTTCAAATTGTTGCGCTAATTCTGGATAAGCTTCTTTGTACGCAGCGAACATGTCATGCCAAGCATTTTCAGCTTTTTCGCCTTCTTCGACCATTGTTTGATGGAAACGTTCCGCTACTTCTTCTGGTACGGCAAAGTCTGGATATTCCCAGCCGTAGATTTCTTTGGCTTTTTGAATCCCTTCTATACCGATCGGCGCGCCGTGGACCGCAGAAGTTCCTTGGTTAGGTGCGCCAAAGCCGATCACTGTTTTCACTTCGATCAATGTCGGTTTGTCTGTTTCTGCTTTCGCTTCTTCGATCGCTTTTGAGATCGCTTCTAGGTCTGTCCCATCTTTGACTAAAAGATGTTGCCAGCCATATGCTTCATAACGTGCGCCAACATTTTCAGTGAACGCTTTTGAGGTTGGTCCGTCTAAAGAAATATCATTTGAATCGTACAACACGATCAATTTGCCAAGTTTCATATGGCCAGCCATTGAACTTGCTTCTTGAGAAACGCCTTCCATCAAGTCGCCATCGCCACATAACGCATACGTGTAATGATTCACGACATCAAAGTTGTCCTTATTGTACGTCGCTGCCAAATGTGCTTCTGCCATCGCCATACCAACTGCCATTGCGATTCCTTGACCGAGTGGGCCAGTTGTCGCTTCCACACCGTCTGTATGGTTGACTTCAGGGTGTCCTGGTGTTTTTGATTCCCATTGACGGAATTGTTTCAAGTCATCGATCGTCACTTGGTACCCTGCTAAGTGTAACAAGCTGTAGAGCATCGCTGAACCGTGTCCTGCAGACAAGACAAAGCGGTCGCGGTCGACCCAATTTTTAGATGTTTTAGGATTTACTTTCAAATGTTTCGTCCACAGTGCATAAGCCATTGGTGCGGCACCCATTGGCAACCCCGGATGTCCTGAATTTGCTTTTTGTACTGCGTCGATACTCAATGTACGGATCGTATTCACACCGAGTTGATCTACTTTATCAAACAAAATAATTCCTCCTTGTTCGTTCATATAAAATAATGTTTGTTTCGCAATTTGAAAATAAGACAAGAGAATCAAAAATGAAGCGAGCATTTTCGATTTTCCTGTCTTATTACTTGGAACTGACCGCTCCTCTCACAACCTCTGATAAACGGTGTTCAAGGAGCAACCTCTTTTTACCCGATCGTTTTCCCAGTCATTTCTTCGTAATCGGTTTTCATGATCTCCCATGATTTCTCGATTTTTTCGTCTAAGCCGAACAGGCCACTGCGGCCGACGATGTAGATGTCTGGTCCTGCTGCATCAATTCGTTTGAATGATTTGCGATTGGAAGAGCCGTCCATTTCAATGACGTAGTGATAGCCTTTTTCTTCACGTAGTTCGCGTAAAGCAACGATTTTATCAAGTGTGCTTTCAATAAACCGTTGTCCAGCAAAGCCTGGATCAATCGTCATGATCGTGATTTTATCGACCAATTCGATGTATGGGAAGATCGCTTCGATCGGTGTTTCTGGATTCAATACGACGCCTGCTTTTAACCCTGCATCATGGATTTGATCGATCAAGCGAAAGGCTAGACCGTCTAATAATTCAGCGTGCATACAGATCCATTCACACTTTTGTTCGATTAATTGATTCACCCAAAAGCTTTGATCTTTGACCATTAAGTGAGCAGACATCGGCAAGTTACTGATTTTACGTACCTCGTCAATGAACCATGGAGATAACGTGATATTTGGTACGTAATGACCGTCCATGATGTCGATATGGTAAGAATCGACATGCTCATTTAAAAATTCGATTTGTTCTTTGAACTTATCCAAGTCCATTGTCATCAATGAAGGTGAAAATTCAACTTTTCCCATTATTTGTTCCCTCCTTGAAAGCTTTCCCAGTCTGCCATGAATTGAGCAATCCCTTTATCTGTCAATGGATGACTCCACAATGTTTGGTACAATGACGGCGGTACAGTGGCGATGTGTGCGCCGACTAAACTCGCTTTTTCCACGTGTTCCGAATTGCGAACACTTGCTGCGATGATTTCTGTAGAAAATCCGTAAGTATCAAGTACTTCCCGAAGTTTTGCGACAAGTTCGATCCCGCTCGTGCCTGTATCGTCTAAGCGACCTAAAAATGGTGAAATAAACGTCGCACCTGCTTTTGCCGCTAGCAATCCTTGCGCCACAGAGAAAATCAATGTGACATTGGTTTTGATCCCCAATTTTGATAACTCATTCGTCGCTTTCAATCCTTCTTCTGTCATCGGGATCTTGATCACGATATTTTCCGCCCATTGTACGATCTCTTTCGCTTCAGCGACCATCCCATCTGCTTCCAAGCTAGTCACTTCTGCTGAAACAGGTCCGTCAACGATCGAACAGATTTCTTTGATGACTTCCTCAAATACGCGTCCTTCTTTTGCAATGATCGTCGGATTGGTTGTCACCCCATCGACTAAGCCTAATGCATTGATTTTTTTGATTGCTGTTACATCTGCTGTATCTAGAAAAAATTTCATCGATTTTGCCCCTCTTGTTTACTCACTTATTTTAAAAAATTTGGATATCTTCTAAACTGATATCTTCTTCCTCTTTTTCAACTACTAAGTCCATCTCTTCTTCTGGCACGTTCTTTTTGATCACAGCTAAAACAACTGCTGTTACTAGCACGTTGACTAAGATCGCGATCACACCTGCCCATGGTCGAGACATCGTTGGGATCATCAAGACACCACCGAAAGGAACTGTTGCATCTGCACCTAAGATCATCGTTGTCGCTCCACCAGCAAAGCCTCCGATTGCTGTTGCTACTACGCCACGTACGATATCATTCATCACTAAAGGAATGACACCTTCAACGATATTGATGACACCCATTGGCACTGCTGATTTCAATGTTTCTACTTCCACTTTAGTATAGATATTCTTGCGGAACATTTTTGCGATAAAATAAGCTAAGCCAAAGCCGATCGGTGTTGCTGTATTGACTAATTGCAATGCGGTGATTGGGCCGTTCAACCCTTCCGCTTGCATCGTCAACACAAAAGCAAATACAGTTTTGTTGATTGGTCCACCGTAGTCGATCCCACTTAACAAACCGATCACACCACCAAAGATCAATAAAGAAGAATTGCCTAATCCATCTAAGAAATTCGTTAATAATAGCGTTAATGCTGCAATTGGTGCGCCAATGATATACACCATGATCAAGCCACCAACGATTGATGCGATAAACGGAATAATCAATGTCGGCATCAATCCTTTTGCCCATTTTGGAACTTTGACATGTTTTAAAATACCTAAAACAAGATACCCGGCTAAATAACCACCTAAAATCCCACCAATAAATCCAGCGCCAATAGCATTCGCTGTTAAACCAATGATAAAACCTGGTGCGATCCCTGGTTTAGCTGCAATAGAATAAGAAATCCCCGTAGCGATCACAACTGGCAATAAGCCTAGTCCTGCGCCACCCATCGTTGCTAGTGCATCCCAAATCGAAAACTCGCCTTGTACAAGCGTTCCTTGGCTCGTTCCACCAAAGGCCATACCGATCGCAATCAAGAATCCGGCACCACATACGATTGGAATCAAATATGAAATCGCTGTCAATAAATGTCCTTTTAAATTTAACCTTTTAATTGCCTCCATTTTTTGTCTCCCCCATTCTGGTAATTATTGTTGCACGACTACTTCTTCCACTTTTTCAATCAGTTTGCTCGGTGATTTCACAGCAACTTCAGTCGGTACTTGAACGATACGTTTTCCTTCAAAACGTTCACGCCCACTGATTTTGACATCTACTGCTAAAATCACAACATCTGCTTGACTGATTTGTTCTGCCGTCAATTCATTTTCGATCCCGATCGTTCCTTGTGTTTCCACATGAATCTCATGACCTGCTTTTTTTGCGGCATTTTCCAACTTTTCTTGCGCAATGTACGTATGCGCGATTCCCACCGTACATGCTGCTACTCCAACGATTTTCATTTTTTCTTCCTCCTTACTTTTTATCCAAATGCAGCGACAACTTCATCGATTTCTTTTGCAGCAATCAATCGTTCAACGACTTCATCATTTCCCAGCTTACGTGCAAACAAGGACAACAGTTTCAAGTGTTTTTGCGCACCTTCCGTATCATCTCCGACTGCAAATAAGATAATTCCTTTAACACCTTTGCCGTCTAATGTTTCCCAAGGGATCTCGGTTTCCGTCACTCCGATCGCCACACCGACTTTTTTCACATATGCGCTTTTTCCATGAGGGATAGCGATATAATTACCGATGCCTGTTTGCCCTTGTGCTTCTCGTAAGTAAATGTCTTTTACAAATGCTTCAACATTTGTAATGTATTCTTGTTCATATAAGCGATTAGCTAATTCATACAAGACCGCATCTTTCGTTTTTCCATCTAAGTTCGTTTTGATAATTGTTGGATCAATGATTTCTTTGATCTCCATTTTCCTCACTCCTCGTTAGTTACTGACAACTTCCATTGCTTTTTCAATTAATTTATTTGGTGATTTGACCGCGATCTCAGTTGGGACTTGGATGATTTTCTTTCCTTCAAAACGTTCACGTCCACTGATTTTGACATCCACTGCGAGAATCACGAGATCCGCTTGGTCGATCGCTTCTTGCGACAATTCATTCTCGATCCCAATCGTTCCTTGCGTTTCTACATGGATCTCATGTCCCGCTTTTTTTGCGGCATTCTCTAATTTTTCTTGTGCAATATACGTATGCGCAATACCCACGGTACACGCTGCTACTCCAACGATTTTCATTTTTTGTTCCTCCAATTTTTAGTCGTATTTTTATGGTTCTGCGAAATTCCCTGCTTTCAAATCATCTAGATAATCCGGATCAGCAAGTTTTCGCATAAAATCAGCAAGTCGTCGTTTGACTGCCAATGTTTCATTTTCTGCTAGTAAGACAACAATGATCAATTCTACTTGTGCGATTCGTTCCGACCATTCAGTGATTGGTTCTTCCGGACGAATCAGCCAAATCTGTGTTTTGGTTAACGCTGAATGTTCAAGATGAGGGAGAATCACACCTTCCTCAATTTGAATATCGCCTGCCGCTTCACGTTCAAGTAATGCTTGGTAAATCATTTGCGCCGCTTCCTTTGACGTAGGAAAAGCTTGTTCACTGATCCATTCATACGTCGCTACTTTAGAAGTAAGTGCGATCTCATCGAATATTTCCGCAAAATTATCTGTCATGATAAATGTCCTCGATTTTCTTTTGGATTCTTGACTGATCGTCAGCAGTTAACATCGCACTAACGATCAAAGATTGGACAGGAAATGCTTCTTTCAAGCCAACTGTCGTTAAAATCAATTCGATCCCTGGTGTCTTTTCTAACACCGACTGATAATTTTTCGTGCTGATCACATCGACGATCTCTAATTCAGGGAATTTTTTGGCTAATTTCACCTTCAATAATTCAGAAGTCCCAACGCCGGTCGTACACATGATCAGCGTTTGGATCGGAAATTGATGCGTCTCGATCATTCGGGCAAAATACAATGTAATGAACCCGATCTCATCGGGAGTGATCGTTGGTAATTGAAAGGTTTGACTCACCTGTTCTGATACTTCCGCTACAGTATTGAAAATCGTTTCATACGTTAACTGGATTTGATCCAACAAACTATTTTTGACCCTGATTTGATGACGCAAGCGATTGATCAATGGTTTGATATGATTGGCAAGATCTGTAAAAATCAGCTCATTTGCCACGTTGAGATTTAGCTTTTCACCGACTTGATGCAAATAATAAGAGGTAATCTCAATCACTTCTTCCGTGAACGTTTGTGTTTTCGATTGGTTATTATCTGTTCTAGAAGAAAGTAGATATTGATAGAGATAATAGATCTCGCTGACTGGTAATTTAGTTTTCAAGTACACTTCTACTTGGCGGATCACTTCGATCGCAATATCACGAATCACAGATTCTTTATCTAAAAATTGCAATTGTTCCATCGTTAATTTTTCACCAGCCGCTTGGTAATTCGTCTTCCTTGCTCGACGTACAGCAATGTATAGATGGGAGAAAATATTGATATTGTAAGGATAAGGAATCGTTCCATTCAATTTCTTTTCAATCAGCTTGATCTGTTCGATGACAAAATTCGCATCATAACGATTGAAGTCGAATTCATCAGATAAAGCGATTTCATCAATATCGAAAATATTCAATCGCTGAATCAATTCAGTGATTGCTCGGCGGATATTCTCTTCTTTCCCTTCGATGGCTAATGTCCGATTTTTGCGGATCAACTGTAGATCATACGTTGCGATCCGTTCGGCAATGATTTTTTCATCATTTGCAATGGCTGAGTCACCGACATAATACGTTTGATACAAATCAATGACTTTCAGTGCTTTAGGAGAGGATAATAATAATTCTTCCATTACATTATTTTGTCGTTCTGACGGTAGGACTTCCACAGAAGGCACAATCGTTTGGTTCGTCTGTGCAATATATTTCTCATAATCAAGTTTGTATCCTCGACCCTTTTCAGACAAAATCAGCGGGCCATTCGGAAACTCATCATTGATTTTTTTAACTAAGCGGTAGACGGTCTTGGTAGAGGTACTCATTAACTCTGCCAACACTTCAGAAGTAACATAATCTCGTTGTTTTGATAAAAGAAGCGTTAATTTATTCCCTCGATCCATTTGACTAGTCATAGCTCTATCCCCCCTGTATCTTTATCATAAGCGATTTTTTTGATCCTGCTTCACTACACAATGTCCATTGCAGCGGACAAAATGTATTCGGTTACACAAGGTTGTGAGAAAGCCGGTCAGCTCCGAATAGTAAGGCGGAACGTGGGAAAATAGTTTTCCATATTTTTTCACGTTTCGACTTACTATTGAAGGAGCTGGCTTTCGAACACCGTTTATTAGATTGTGAAAGAAGCGCTCAGCACTGAGTAATAAGACAGAAAAATCGAAAATGGCTTTTTCATTTTTGATTTTTTTGGCTTATTATTGAAGTGCTGCTTCTTGAACACCGTTTATCATAGGTTGTGAGAAAAGCGCTTTGACCTGAGCAGTAAGATGGAAAATCAGAAAATAGCTTTTCATATTTTTTGATTTTTCAGCTTAATGTTGAAGGTCAGCTTTTCGAACACCGTTTATCATAGGTTGTGAGAAAGCCGGTCAGCTCCGAATAGTAAGGCGGAACGTGGGAAAATAGTTTTCCATATTTTTTCACGTTTCGACTTACTATTGAAGGAGCTGGCTTTCGAACACCGTTTATTAGGTTGTGAAAGAAGCGTTCAGCACTGAGTAATAAGACAGAAAAATCGAAAATGGCTTTTTCATTTTTGATTTTTTTGGCTTATTATTGAAGTGCTGCTTCTTGAACACCGTTTATCAGGTTGTGAGAAAAGCGTTCATCTCCAAACACCTAAGAATCTGCCCCTCATTCCCAGCTTCTTCACAACCATATAGTTACATTATTTAAACTAAAGATAACTATATGAAAACATAACACTTTGGTCATAAATTTTAAAGCGAACATCATAAATAACCTTTTGAAATATTTTTTAATTTAAGATTTTATTCTCTCAACCAGCTTGATTGATTCGTAATGCCAACATGGATTCTTTGAACAGCCTCACAGCTTTAAAATAACTTTCGGTATTAATTGAAATAACTTTGTTTGCCCTAAAATAAGTACAGCAAGTGAACCTACAAATTACACAATATCTCTAACATAGAATACACAACCCATCACAGAGAGAAATTTTCTGCATAAATAAGGCGACATCCACAAAAATACAAAGAATTTTCATGGATGTCGCCTTGTTTGTTGAGGTTAAAAACTCACGTCCTACCTCAATTTTTCAATCAAATAAGTGTTCAAATGACTTTGCTTCCATTAGCAATATTCCTCATCAATTAGCTGGTACATCACTTAATGACCAATTGATCGTCGCTTGGTAAGGCTTCCCTACCGCAACCTGATCGCCATCGACATTCAACTGGACATTTTTATAACTTAATTCCCAGGCACCTTGACCCGTACCAGCAGTGGCATCCATGACAGAAACAGCCGCACCGTCTTCTTGTAAGGTAAAGTCAAGCGCTTGAGGTTCTTTTGCAGTATTTCCTGTCGCTGTGCTTAGATTGCCTGCATGAAAACTGATACTTGCGCCTTTTAAGAAGGTGCCAAACGGTGCTGTACCCAAATCAGCTGTTGGATCGCTCGTAAATTGTTGCGTCATTGATGCTGTCACATGCCAGCCTTTGTTTGTATAGGATTCATCGGTGACTTTTAATCCTGTTTGCGCCTCACTGTCATATGCGTGAGTACCTGATTTCAATGCCTGTGTCCCAAATTCCACGGTTGGTACTTCATCAAGTGTTGGCAAAGCCGGTGGCGCTGTGACATTCAGAGTAAAAGCCACAGTGCCTGCGTGGTAATACTTATTTGCATCAACGGCTAAAGCCTCGCTCAGACTGCCATACGTATTGCCATCAGGCGCTGTCACATCTTTGATTATGGCACCAGCGGGAAGTTCAGGTAAATGATCACTCGGATCTTTGATGACTCCACCGGTTACACCTGTTTCAGTCGGAATCACAGGCAGATCAGGAACATTGGGTCTCGTACCCTCTACATATTTATAGGAAAAACTAGCCGAAGCTGCATCGGTCGCTAAGTAAATCGTAAAATAATTCGCCCAAGGATTGTTGGCTAAATCATCAAATTTTGAATTGGCAGTAACCGCTGAAGCAATATCCGGATATGTTTTCCCACCTTGACCGTCAGGAGCCACAACGTGATCTAATTTATATCCTGTTGGTACGCTTAATTTAGGTACTGTTGGGAAGGTTGCCCCATATTTACCAGTAAACGACGGTGGACTAGCCAATGGTAATGCTGGCGCCGATCCTGCTGTGAACGAGAGGGTCGAGGCTGGATGACCACCCATCAATCCTGTGATTGGATCTGTTACGACCCCAGTTCCTGGCGTATCTTTTAGGTAATATGTTCTGAAATCCACTTTCTCGTCAATAGGCGTATAATAAACATTGATCGCGTTAGGATTTGCTTTGACATATTCATCATAGTTAGCCACAGAGATTGATTCCCCACTTAAAAAAGTATATCCGGTAAGCGCTGGTGCACGATAAGTGAAATTGTCTGAGGCATTCGCTGCACCGTCTGTTACACCGATCTTGTCACCCACATTCGCAGTGATCGTAGCTGCTTCTACTTTTTTGATGGGTTCATTCGTCGTCGCATCGATAAAGTTCACTGGGAAAGTTACCGTACCACGAGTCGCCATAAATGAAGCATTTTTAGAAGCATTCCCACTTTCGATCACGCCAGTGTTGTTCCCTGTAATTGCCAAGCTACCAAAAGAAATATTTTTTCTAATGGTGATCGTTCTTGAAATTGTTTTTGGACCGTATGCGCCATTATTGTTATAGCCAGTGTCTGGCGTAGAAGTAAGTGATAGTTTGCCAGTGTAAGTACCATTTTTATTATCTACAATATCCGACCAAGCCAATGTTTGTGTTTCAGAGCTCCAACGAGTTGTTCCAGACCCTTGAAACTGCAACGGCGCTGACGCTTCTACCCATGGAACAGTAGCGGTACTTGATTGTTCGATAGCCCCAGTTGAATCTGTCTTTCGAATTTCGATTTTATCCTGACCTTTATTGGTGCCAGTTGGGCCATCAAATGCACTGTTGTACCAAATGTCACGCCCTACAAAGAAACTGTCTTTTAAGCCAGCGATCCCTAACTTCTGTCCCGTTGCATTCGGTGCATTTTGTTTGATCGTCTCGTTATTTGCCGGAGTTAAAAAGAATCCCGCAGCATCCCCCATTTTCCAAACATCTGCTTTATCATACCAATAGGGCGTTTTGATCGTTAAAGGTTTAGAAAAATCAAGTGTTGCGATAGTAGATTGATAGACCCATGAATTTTTAACTGAATTGGCTAACCAGAGATAATTGTTTCCCGAAGGATCCCATTTCCACCACTTGCTATCCCCTGTTAATATACTCCAGTTATTGGGATTTTGTTGAAAGGTGCTATCCAAAGTATGGTTGCCAGTATCTGAATTTTTCCCAGGCTCTAATGTACCAGAAATAGCCGTAGCCGCTTCAACTTGATCTCCAAAATTGGGACTCAAAAAGGGCGATAGAGCAAGGATACTGAACCCGATAGTAATTTTTGATATGATTGTTTTCTTTTTATTCATCCATTTTCTCTTCTTTCTTTTGAGATGGTTGCGCACTTATAAGACACAAAGTATGCGGTATCTTGCTGAAGACAGCACTTCTATTTTTCACGGTCTATACATAATAAGTATTATTTATCGATTAAAACAAATCATAAAAACGTATGACAGTTGTCTACATTTTTTTAATCATTTCATTTATTTAGTAGGTTTTCTCATGAGATATCTATATAATATTGAATAAGAAACGTGCCATTTTAATTTGATCCAAGCACAGTGGAGGTGAAGTCATGAGAGAATATTTTTTTAATTATAAAGAAAATGAAATTATCCAGTTCTTCCAATACTGTTATATAAATAAAAAAGATTATTATCCAAAGAAAAGTATCCAAGAAGCACTAAATATTTCAGAGTATCGTTATAAAGCAATCGGCAACAGAGTGGAAGAAATAAAAGAACAGTATCCAACTTTTGACTTCAGCTATGATAAACATGGCTTATCTATCTGTTTTTCAAAAGAATTTTTGTTACTTAAAGTCTACATTCTCCTATTTAAAGAAACTGTTGGATTTAAATTCGTCCTTTCTATTTATAAAGAAGAATTTCAAAACTTATCCTCTTTTTCTGAGTCTGTCCATATGCACCAACAAAGTGTGTTACCTAAGCTGAAACCTGTACGAGTGCTGCTTGGGGAACACTCCCTTGAGTATTTGTTATTCAAGAAAAAAATCAGTGGTGAAGAATACCGTATCCGTCATTTTTTCTTTGAACTTTTCTGGCATTTACATGATGAGAGGGAACCGATCATCCCTGAATATCCTGAGAGTTTCCAAGCACTCGCGGCAATGATCCACGAATATTTGCCGATGCATTCTCGCGAAGATATCCGTAAGCTCTATTTATTTATGAAGATCACACAACACAGAATAAATCATGGTCATCCGATCACTAGCTTACCTGCCACGATTGCAGAAGTTAGAAATCCTTTGATCACTTATGACGTTTTCAAACAACAAATACAATCAAAAGAAATCGCTAGTCGCTTTTTCAAAAAAATATTAACTGAAACAGAAATCAATTATCTTTACTACGTGTTCACTGTCGTGCCTACTTATACTTATCATGAAAAGGAGGAATTACCACCTTGTCGTGACTTTTATACGGAGGAGTACAAACAGCTTGAACAATCGATTTTAGAACAACTATTTCAACAAACGGAGCGACGATTGACCTTGCAACAGGAACGTTTTCTCTCCCTCAACATGATCTATCGAGTAACCTATTTTCTCAGTTATGGAAGTGACAGCTACGTGCCGCCTTACTCTGATTTAGAGCATTTCTATTATGGCGATCCAACAAAGGACCATTATTTTAAAATCGTAGACAAGATTATTTCTCAAATTCCACTAAAAGAAGAAAAATGGCAACGGATCTTCAATAGTCAGTCTTTTCGTTTCTCGTTGTTCCAACTATTGTCATGGGTCCTTGAAGAACAGCTAGATTCAGTGAAAGTAGCCATACTGACTAAATATGGAAAACTCCATAAAACAGAGCTCGTCCGCTACTTAGAAAAACTAAATCCTAGACCCATCGAAGTGGTGGAATATGATAAATGGCCTGAGATCATCTTTTGTGACTTTCCCTTAAAAGAAGGACAGGAAATCAATCCAAAGGCAGAAATCTATTTTATCGGTGTCAAACCAACTCCGTTACAATGGCTCGAGATCGTGAATTTCATTGATACCTTACGTACGAAAAAGCAATTTGGCCATTTAGAATGAGCGAATAAGCAGCAAAAAAACAAAAATACGAGAAGCTCTTTTCGGTTTTTACTGCTCATTTACCGGAGCTGTGCGCTTCTGTCACAACCTCCTACTCTATCTAAACTCTTGATTTTCAAGAATGACGGTCAATCAAACGTCTATCAAACGAAAGGGCAGTAACGTTGATATTTTTGAGCGTTCCCCGTTAAGTACGCCAGACGAAAATCAAGAAGAAAATAGTAGCAATAGTAATAATCAGAAGCGGTAGGATAAACTTGAAAAGATATTGTTTATCCTTCGCTTTTTTGACGACGACTGCCTCTTGTTCAAATGTTGCGGCAGGTGTTATTTCTCCATGCACCTTTTTCGCTTCCACGAGTATGCGGTAAGGTGTTTGCTCTTCTTGACTACATGTAACTAGAAAAAGAATCTCTGCGCCTCTATCAGCAAATTTATCGACTTCTTTTTCTCTGATCAGCGAGGACTTTTCCACTTTGTATTGATAATAATCATTTAGATAGTGAATATAAATCGAATCACCTTTTTTCAGTTCTTCGATTCGAGCAAAAAGCAGATCGTAAGCTCCAGCGTGATGACCAATCAACGTCATTGATCCCAACTCTGGTTCACGCTGAGGAAACAAACTAACTACTCCATCAATCAGATGCTCTGTTGTCAAACCAAGAAATATCGGTTGTGAAATCGCTACGTTAGGTATAACGATCTGACCAATCGCATCGTCACTGGTTTGGCGCGCCGCCTCAAAGACATCTTGAACATTCAATGCTTTGACAGCTTCAGATGGTGGCACATTTTCTGGCACTTCGTTTCGAATCGTTGTACGCTCAAATTGCGAGTGGGTCGCTATCAGAAAATACTTCGAAAAAGGCACAGCCATTAGACTCACAGCAAATAATACTAAGACACTGATCAATAGCTTCAATCTATTTTGACTGTTTGATCGGCCTCTCCTTTTCCTCCAGTTAGCCATCGTAGCTACCTTGATCAATCGAATCGTTGACCCATTCAAGATTTTCCTGTGTCAATTGCCTACTTTGTAACGCATCTTTTGTCAGCCAATATAAGTCTGCCATTCCTTTAACGCAACTTGTTTTAAAATAAACTTGTCTCATCAAACATCATCCCTGTTTTTATCGATTCATTCTGACTAGTAGTGTCTGACCGCTCTTTTCTGACGTAGCTTTCCCCGTCTAACCGTCCCATACCAAAGAGCATTTTTCCAGACAATGCTGCTAGCATTACCCCTGTATCTGTTTTTCCCACTCTTGCATCTTCACCCATTCCAGCGCTCGATTTACTTCTTTTATTTAGTACCAAATGCTCCCCAGGGTGAAAGAAATCCTCTTTTTTCACCACTTTTTTCTTACTCTCATGTTTCTTTGGCGGTTCCCCTTGAGTCTGTGATGCTTGCTTTTCTGCTTTCTCTTCTTTAGAAGAAGGTGTTGTTTCTTCAGCTGGCAACGGCATGCGTTCCGGGTTTTTAGGCGCGACAGATTCTGAAGGATTTAGCGGATTGAGAATTTCTTCATCTGCAGCAGTAATCGTATGGTCTCCCTGAACAATAAGGGCAAAAAATATACTGGCATAAAGATAGCTTTTACTAAATTTAGGAAGAGATATTTTCGTGATTTTTCTCATGATTCTTCCCACACTTCTGTATTTTTACATTTACGATCAGATCGCCTAACTTTTCCCAATCGGATGCTGTTGGAGGAGATAGCCAAATCACTTGATGTTGCTTACTTTGCCACTTCAACATATCTGAAATACAAATATCCGCGGTTTCTCCTGATTCTCCTACAAAAGACTCAATATTCAACTTACCAAAAGCATCCACCTGTTCTTGAATGTAGCGGCTGTAACTTTCGCCAAAAGAAAAATCAATGGCGATCCTTACTTTTGGTGAAAGAAGCTCAATCGGTAAACTTGCCAAAAAGAGAAAAATATATTCTTTTGCCAACTCATGGTAATTCGCTCGAACTGTTTCTGTACACCATTCTAAATCCAATAATTCTTGCACGATACGATAAGCAAGTGCTTCCGCCAACTGGTAATTTTCTTTAATAAACGAAAACTGTTGGATCGTTGAATTTTCGAAATTTGTGCGTTTCTGAAACACCAATTTGTTATGGATCAGTGAAAGCTCATCGATGACCTCACGTGTTTCACCCCATGAAACTACATCGTGAAATTCTGCAACGACGCTACTGATCACTTTTTCATTGAGAGAGGTAATCACTTCTGTTTCGATCAGACGACAATATGGCGATAAATTCTCACTGCTGATGAAGTACAAAAGCTCGTAAATCTCTGCTTCTTGCAAATTTTGAAAGTATGGACTTAAAACCGCCATTATCTTTTGTACCAACCCTTCCTCCTGCACAGTAGATATGATCGGTTCGCCTTGATGCCCAAAGTAGTTACGGACCTTTAAAACAAATAAGCGATACAACAGCTTTACCTGTTGTGAATTTGAAAGCTCGTGTTCAAGGAAATGAGTGATTCGGCGAAGTTGATCGATGATTTCACTTAATTCTTCTTTCATACTTTCAGTAAAAGGATAGGCATTTACTCCGTACAGCGTGTAATAATACCCATACAAAAACGATTGAATATCTCTTTCTTTTCCAATGAACTGACAACCGCTAGAAATCTCGATTTCAAAAAGTTTTAACAGCTCATTTGCCTTTGACATGATTTTATAAACGGTTGCTCTTGAAGCGTATAATACATCTTCTAAATCAAAGGTATTTTCGACTTGTTCCATAAGCACAGCCTTTATCAAGGGAGTCAAAGTACTTTGACTCGCATAACAGCTGATCAAGCAAGAGATATTTGCAAATGTTTTCCGCGTATATTTCACAGTCTTCGGTTTTACCCCAGTTTCTATGACGAACTGATCCGTCAAATCAAACTCCTTCAAATCCTCTTGGACATCTTTTATACAGCTCTCGAGTTCGTATCGATTCATCTTCAGCTCCTCCATCACACTTGCTTGTAACAGAGGAACAGAAGCATTGGCATCTAAATAAAAGAGTAATTTCAGTCTGCCTATTGATTTTTTATCTAGGAATTCCAACATCATTTTGTATCACCATTTTCTAATTGACAGCATCGCTTTACGGCAATGAGATTTTATCTTCTTCGTCTTCTTCATTTTTTTTGCGTCGTTTCCACAAAATAAAGAATAAGATGAAAGCAAGCAATGCTAAAACGATAGCTCCAATCAAGAAGTAGATCCAAGTATTATTCTTTTCGATCGTTACATCTTTCGCATTTAATTCTTTTGCTTTCTCCGCAGAGATAGTGAAATCTTTTTCAAAATGCCATTTGTACACATAATGAACATCCGTATCTTTACCCTCTGAATCTTTTTCTGTTTGGATATATTCTCCCTTAGGATCTTTTTGACCATACACATCCATGGCTAAATGATACGTTCCAGCTTTCATCGGTTGGGATGGATTACCACTATCCAACATCCCTTGATTACTGATAGCGATCGGGTAATCGAAATTCGTATTTGGTGCCATCTGCATCATTTCTCTGACTGAAGTGAACGTCATACTTGGATCATCGACGTTGGTTACTGTTGCGTCCACTTTCATTTGATTCAAATAACCCATTTCTGAATTTTGAAGATTCGCATTGATGACATTACGCGCATTGACTTGAGAAGGAGCAACATCATTCAAAGTTAGTGAGGGCGCAACTTTTGTTTTTGTTTGTTGCAGCAATAGGGCTTCTACATAACTAAATTCGTTCTTTAAAGACACACCTTTCGCCTCTTTGGAAGAAGTGTCCGTTTCAGAAGATTTTTGCTTGAACGTCAATCCACCTGCAATTACACCATCAAATTTTTCAGATGGCATCGTTACCTCGATAGCTACGTCTGTTTGAGAGTTTGGTTGCAAAGCTACTTCATTCGGCATCTTCACATAATCCGCTAGATCAAACTTTAGTGTTTTATCTTGTTTGTTTTCACTTGGACTGTATTCCACCACACCATTGATATTCGTCGTTGCACTTGCTACATTTGCTTCAACTGTCACAACTTTATCGGTTGAATTATCCAGTAATACGTGGATCGTCTGTTTCTGCCCAGGTGTCATCAATAAATCAAAATAAGAGACCTCTTCTGCTTGGTTTTCCGGTAAGACTGGTGTCATTGAAAATTGAAACTCATTTGCCTGGACGACATTGCCGCCCACCACCATCGTCATGACCATTACGAACATCATTAAATAAAATTTTGCCCTTTTCACTATTGCTGCTCTCTCCTTAATTTCTATAAATAGAAAAGCTGTGTCAAAAGCTTTCCCAACTTTCGGATAGCCTTTGACACATTCTCTTCTTTTTAAAGCTGAATTTTTCCAACAATGCCTTGTTCAAAAAGTGAGCGAGGTCAACGAAAAAAGTGGGGGGATTCTCGGGTTCCTCTTTTACTTTCTGAATTCGAACATTTCTGGTTTTGATAAATGTTTTAAAAATTTCTTAGTTAGCTGGTGTATCACTTAATGACCAAGTCATTGTTGCTTTATAGTCACTTGCTAATTTTGTTGAAGCACCTGGAACTTCTAGTTTTACAGATGAATCTTTTGTTGTATCTGAACCAAAATCGACTAAACTTGTTCCAGCTCCATTGCCATCAGTTGCACCCATGACCACGTCTGATTGAACATTTGGATCTAACATTGTAATTGCTTTTACTTTATCCGCAGGTGTTTTAGATGCTGAAACAATCGTTGCATTAGTCAAATAAACTTTTGCACCATCTAAGTTTTCACCTGGTTTACCAGCATTATCAGCATCTGTTGAAGCAAAATCACTAACTTTGACTGTTAAGCCCCAACCAGCTAATGAACCACGGTTATCTGTTACTTGAACGTAGTTTGGACCAGTTTTAGCATTACCAGCTGCATCTTTGTATTTTTGTGCTGCCGCATTGTAAACTTTGTCTACAGATGTGATCTCTTGTGTACCAAAATCAAAAGATGAAGCAAAGTCAATCGACAATGGACCTGGTGTTCCAGGAACAACTGGGATCGTTGGATCAGGGTTTTCCGGAACGATCGGCTGTGTTGGATTCAATGGATCGATCGGATCAGTTACACTAGCAGATGGGATATATTTGATTGAACCATATGCCCCATATGACGCTACTTCATCTGCTGATACGGTTGTAGCTACTCCTGCTGCGATCATTGATACTAGTAAAGCTGTGGTATATAACGTTACTTTTTTCATGTGAATTTCTCCTTTACAATGACGACATTGTTATTTGTTTGTTGGCAGATCTGAAAGAATCCAGACCAAATTAGTTTGATAGCTCACTGGATCTTTAGGTGTTGATCCAGGAACAAACAATTGAATCGCAGAAGTAAAAGTTGTGTTTACTTCTTCTCCTTCAATTAGTTCCTTTTTTTCGTATAAATCTGACATATCTCCCCAGCGTGTAATCCATGTTCCAGCACCTTGGTCAACCGCCGCACTAGTGATCATGCTCTCTTGATTCGGAACCATTCCTAGTACTTCATAAGTGGTAGGTTGCGGGGAGTTGCTATTACTTACCATCTTTGGTTTCAAGAAAAACAAAGTCGCCCCTGTTAATTCTTCGTATTGAGTCGGCTCTTCGGCACGAAACTGGTGGGTTTCTTTCACCTTTAATGTCCAGCCAGCCAATGTCCCACGATTATCTGTCACTTGAACAAAGTTCGGAGTGATCAAATGAGGATCATTGAAGTATCTTTGCGCCTGTGCAGCATAATACTCATCTTTATTGGAAATCTTATTCATCCCAAAATCCAAACTACTAGCAAAATCAATCGATAACGCGCCGCCTGTACCAGGCTCTGGTCTCGAACCATCAGGATTCATCGGATCAACTGGAATCTCCGGATTGGTAGGATCTACAGGAAGTGTCGGTTCTTTTGATGATCGGAATTTTACCGCATCATACCCTCCTACATCATCATGAGGCGCTGCAAAAACCATTTGACTGGCTAGAGCACCAAGCAATGTCGAAAGCACGCTTGCTAATAAAAACTTCTTCATCTAATCCTCCTTCCTAGGAAAATATCTGAATTTATTTAGTTTGCTGGAATGTCGGATAGCGTCCAATTTAGATTGGTCGTATAAATCCCCGCTTTTTTCACCGTTGCACCCGGCACACATAATGTAATCGGTGATTTTGTCGCAACTGCATCTCCAGTTGTCGCCGTCGAATCATAATCCGTTGGTTTACCTAAACCATAGATCCACGTACCCATCCCTTGATTTTTATCCGCAGAGACAATAACTGTTGCCGCAGGAGATACCGTATACATCTCTGTTTTTACTTCTTCAGGATAAATCGATGGATCCGTTCCTTTTTCTGTATTCACATGACCACCACTAAAAGCTAATTGCGCCCCTGTTAAGTAATCACCCACTTCCGCACTACTTTCATCAGTCACTGATGGATCGACCGTGTCTAAGTGAAACTGTGAATCCGTCGCAACTGATAACGTCCAGCCCGCAAAGTTCCCACGAGTATCAGTTACCTGTACATAGTTCTCAGCAGTTTTTCCACTAGCAAATGCTTGAGGATGTGCATAATAAGTTTCTTCTTTTGACGAAATCGACTGTTTACCAAACGCCAAAGATGATGCAAAGTCAATCGATAATGGGCCACCCGTACCAGGCCCCGGAGGATTTGTCGGATCAGTTGGATCGATCGGTACTACCGGAATACTTGTATCTGGATCTTCTGGATCAACCGGCGGTGTAACGGTCGTCCCTTGTTTGAATTCAACCGAAGATTTTGAATCATACTGTCCAGCAGTAGCTGCACTGACAAACGTGGTGCCGTATGTAGAAATTATCCCAACGCCGGCAATAATTGCTAAAGAATATTTTTTTATATTTCTCATTTTTAAGACCTATGTTCCTTTCTTTTTCGCTTAAACGATTGTTTTATTTAAGCTCAGTTTCCAGTACAAAATGATGCTTGCTACTATTGTGATCAAAGATAAAAGATACAATCCCTCATTTGAAGCATCACCGGCAGCCGGTATTTTTATTTGTTCATCTGGAGAAGTGGAAAGAATATGTTTCTCATCTTCTGTTAAATCGTCCGAATCAGGAAAAGTCGTCTTTTCATACTTACCATAAAAACCCGTCTCACCATAACTTCCATAGTTTTCTGTATCTGCCTTACCAATCGTTGCGTTACTAGTCAGCAACAGCAAAATCAAAACCAAAGAAGCGATTCCTTTTCGTCTCCCTATAAACAGCTTTCCCTACCTCCCTCTTAGAACTGCGTTTATCATACCTTCCCCTATTTTTCACTTCATCTTATTTTTATTTCAGTTCCTGAAAAAAAATTAAACAACAAAACACACGCGTAAAAATCCTTGGAAAAATATACAACATTTTATCGATCCACTCTTATATAAATTTTGAAAAAAAATATAAAATAACCATTTTAGTTGTATAATCAAGTGGATAACTATAGTTTTTTTATAAATTAAATAATTTTAAACTGCTTAAAAACTAAGTTTAATTGGTATTGTCCAATTTCATATTATTAAAACAGTTGTGCGTATCGATTAGAAAAAATAATGAAAATAATGAAAAAAAGAATGGAAAAATTAATTTTTACCAACAGGATAGATAACTGTAGGTAGAAAAAAATTCTTCCATTAAATGATGTTTTTTGTGGGGATTGGTGGAGATTTGTGATTGGGTGGTTTTTGTTTATACGTCTTGAAAAATAAAAATATAGGTACGGTATTTGTTTGTTGTGATATTCTAAAGAAGGAAATATCTTCAATTTCGAGAGTTCTCAGTTTTTGTTTTTATTGTAAGCTATACCATTGTTTTACTCATTAAAAATACTAATCGTTATATTAACTATAAAAATATTATTCACACATTAGTATCTAATTTGATGCCTGTAATCTATACATGTAACCGCTATCCAACGAACGATCAAGTGAAAATATTTATAACAATTGGGAGGAAAGAATATTGTTAGATAAGGATTTTCTTTTTGAAAAATATAAAGAAAAAATACATTGTGTGAAAACGAGAAACGAACCTTTCGCTACACTCAAAGGAATAGTAGATATAAAAGAAGCCCCTATTTCGACTATTTATAACGAACACCTTGAAATGTTAAAAATCAATGTCGTACACTCAATCTATTCTCGACAAGAAAAAGCGATAGAATTTCGTCTATTTTATGTAGAAGACAATTCCAAAAGCAAGATCTATTATCAGTCATATGCAAAAAATCCAATTACACTCCCTGGATTAAAGAAAGAGACAATTTACATTATCTTCGAAGAGTCTCTTGGGATTATAGAAACAAATTGTGATTTATTAGCTATCGACTTTAGAATACGACAAGGAATCGAACAAGAACATTTAGATGATAGAGATATTTATTTTTTACACTATGTTTCAAACTTTGAGAATCGATCTTTTTTTGAATGATTTAAAGAATAAAAATCCAGAGCATTGCTAGTAAGGTGAGTATGCTCTGGTTAATAACGAAAGAAGCAAGGTGGCTTTTTACGTCCAATTCATTTTTAGTTTATGGTGGCTGTTAGTTCATGCTTTGTAACTCTTAGCTGAGTAATTATAAAGGTTCATTTGTAACGTTAAAATATTACTCGAGTTTAATCATAGCTGACATAGACCCGTTTCAGAATATCCCGATCATGAGACTTAACTTTTTCTGACATGATTTGCTTTAAGCGTCTATTCGTTGTCGTGGTATACAATTTCCTGCTTTCCTTTATATTCAAGAATCTCAGTTAGGATATTCAGCAGATCATTACTAAAATAAAGTCTTTTCAACTCACGATAATAGAATTCTTTCACCGCCATTTCAGCTCATTTGGCGGTGAAAAACAAATGATGGCGGAGTAATCCGCTAAATATAACTTACTTTCTTTAACTTGACTAATTCTCTTTTGCAGTCGCTTCTTTTTCTTCGATTGATTCTGGATGAAATTCTTTCAATTTGAACTCACCAATTTTACTTATATAAAAATCAAAAAAAGACGCTTCACAAAATGAATTGCGAAACGTCTTGAAATGTTGATATAAAGATATATTAACGTTTTGAGAACTGTGAAGCTTTACGAGCTTTCTTAAGACCTGGTTTTTTACGTTCAACCATACGTGCGTCACGTGTAAGTAACCCAGCACGTTTAAGCGCTAAACGGAAGTCAGGATCAACTTCTAGCAATGCACGAGCGATTCCGTGACGGATAGCTCCTGATTGTCCAGCGTAGCCTCCACCGTTTACGTTAACAAATACGTCATATGCGCCTTTTGTTTCAGTAACGCCGAAAGGTTGATTGATAACTTCACGCAAGTCAGCATGTGGAATATATTCTTCAACATCTTTTTTGTTGATAGTAATTTTACCAGTTCCTGGTACTAAACGTACGCGGGCAACTGCATTTTTACGACGGCCTGTGCCGATATATTGAACTTGTGCCAATGAAATTCCCTCCTATTAGATTAAGTTTGTGATGTCTAAAACTTCTGGTTGTTGTGCTGCATGTGGATGTTCTGCTCCACCGTATACATTCAATTTTGTAAATTGTTTGCGGCCTAAAGTATTTTTAGGTAGCATGCCTTTTACAGAAGTTTCGATCAAACGACGAGAATTTTTAGCACGCAATTCACCAGCTGAGATTGATTTCAATCCTCCTGGGTAGTTGCTGTGACGGTAATAAATTTTATCAGTCGCTTTTTTACCTGTTAATTTCACTTTATCTGCATTGATAACAATGACGAAATCGCCAGTGTCCAAATGAGGGGTGAAAGTTGGTTTATTTTTTCCACGTAGTACAGATGCAACAACTGTTGAAAGACGTCCCAATGGAACATCAGTTGCGTCTACTACATACCATTTACGTTCTACTTCGCCTGGTTTGGCCATATATGTTGTACGCACGTTATTTTCCTCCAATTTAAGTTCTGATGTTTGACATACACTTCGAGTTTCCGGGGCTCTTTGTGGGGCAAACAATACCATTTAACATATTACCTTCAAATGCTGATAATGTCAACGTTTTTCTATGCTTCTGAAAAATTTAATTTTCCTTTCATTTTTGCTTTTTCAATGTTTTGATTTGTTTTAGCAAGAAAAACTTAATTGTATAAAAAGATGTTTGAACCCTTCATTTATGAATATTATTTTCGTTTTATTTATTTTTATGTATATTTATTTAATTTATTGATTGCTTTTTCATTTTTATGGTGTTATCATTTGAAACAACTATTTTGAAAACACTAAAAATAAAGGGGCGATTTTATGAAAGAAAAAATTATATTGGCTTACTCAGGTGGTTTAGATACCTCTGTTGCAATCAAATGGTTGGCAAAAGATTATGAGGTGATTGCTTGTTGCCTAGATATCGGTGAAGGCAAAGATACCGCTTTTATTAAAGAAAAAGCACTTCAAGTTGGCGCAATTGCGTCTTACGCTATTGATGCAAAAGAAGAATTTGCTCAAGAGTTTGCCCTGATTGCGCTACAAGGTCATACATTTTACGAGCAGTCTTATCCACTGGTTTCTGCGCTTTCTCGCCCCTTGATCGCAAAAAAATTAGTGGAATTAGCCCGAAAAACTGGCGCAACGACGATTGCTCATGGCTGTACGGGAAAAGGCAACGACCAAGTTCGTTTTGAAGTGGCTATCAATGCTTTGGCGCCTGAAATGAAAATCATTGCCCCGGTTCGTCAGTGGCAATGGTCCCGTGAAGAGGAAATCGCCTATGCGAAAGAAAATGATGTGCCGATTCCAGCAGATTTGGAGAATCCTTATTCTATCGACCAAAACTTGTGGGGACGTGCTTGTGAGTGTGGTGTGTTAGAAGACCCTTGGGCGACTCCGCCGGCGGGTGCTTACGACATCACGACAGCCTTAGAGTACACACCGGATCAGCCGGATATCATTGAACTCACTTTTGAACAAGGCGTGCCAGTTGCGTTGAATCAAGAAAGTTTACCTTTATCCGAATTGATTTTGTCCTTGAATCAATTAGCTGGCAAGCATGGAATCGGTCGGATCGATCATGTGGAGAATCGTCTAGTGGGAATCAAGTCTCGGGAAGTTTATGAATGTCCTGGAGCAATCACTTTGATGCAGGCACATAAAGAATTAGAAGATTTGACTTTCGTTCGTGAATTAGCACATTTCAAACCGATGATCGAGCAACAGTTGAGTCAAATGATCTATGATGGTCTCTGGTTCAATCCATTGACTGAGGCGTTGATTTCTTTCTTAAAAGCAACGCAAACGGCTGTCAATGGAACTGTCCGTGTCAAACTATTCAAAGGGAATGTCATCGTTGAAGGGCGTAAATCAGCCAATAGTCTATATAACGAAGAATTAGCAACGTATACTTCAGCGGATACCTTCGATCAACAAGCGGCTGTCGGATTTATCAAGCTTTGGGGGCTTCCATCGAAAGTCTATGCGGAAGTTCAAACGCAACAACAAACAGCCGTAGGATCAGAGTAGTGAGCGTATCAATCAAAATAAAAGCGAGGTAAAAGCTGAGTGCGAGCTCAAACAGGAACTTTTGCCTGCTTTTCTTCATTCAAAACATAGGAGGAATCACATGGATAAACTTTGGGGTGGACGGTTTCAAGGGAAAAGTGAACAGTGGATCGACGCATTCGGTGCTTCGATCTCCTTTGATCAAAAGTTGGCTGAACAAGATATTTTAGGGAGTCTCGCGCATGTGAAAATGTTGGCACATACTGGGATTTTGACCGAGGAAGAAGCACAACAAATCATCACTGGTTTGGAAAAACTGCAAACACGTTTAACGAATGGCTCCTTACATTTTTCGGTGGAAAACGAAGACATCCACTTGAATATCGAAAAATGCCTACATGAAGAAATCGGACCTGTTGCTGGGAAACTACATACGGCTCGTAGTCGCAATGACCAAGTCGCAACAGACATGCACTTGTATCTGAAAGAAACGGTCCTTGAACTGATTGAAAAGCTTCATTCGCTACGTCAAACGTTCGTGGAAAAAGCAGCGGAGCATATCGCTACGATCATGCCGGGATACACCCATCTGCAACATGCCCAACCGATTTCCTTTGGCCATCATCTCTTAGCATACTATCAGATGTTTACACGTGATTATGAACGCTTCACAGAAAGTTTGAAACGAATCGATATTTCCCCTTTAGGAAGTGCCGCATTGGCAGGTACGACGTTTCCGATTGATCGTTCCTTCGCTGCAAATGAATTGGGCTTTTCTGCTGTTTATGCAAACAGTCTTGATGCTGTCAGTGACCGTGATTTTATTCTTGAATTTTTAAGTAACGCTTCTTTATTGATGATGCACTTGTCACGTTTTTGCGAAGAAATCATTTTTTGGTGTAGTTACGAATGCCAATACATTGAACTTTCGGACACTTTTTCAACAGGCAGTTCGATCATGCCCCAAAAGAAAAATCCTGACATGGCGGAATTGATTCGGGGAAAAACTGGTCGGGTATATGGTAATTTATTTGGTTTACTCACGTTGATGAAGGGTTTGCCTTTAGCTTATAACAAAGATTTCCAAGAAGATAAAGAAGGAATGTTCGACACGAGTGAAACGATTTTAGCCAGCCTCTCGATCATGGAAGGCATGGTAAAAACCATGGCAGTAAATAAAGCTCGAATGTATGCCGCCACGCAAAAAGATTTCTCCAATGCGACTGAGTTAGCCGATTACTTGGCTGCGAAGGGTTTACCTTTCCGTCAAGCACATGAAATCGTCGGCAAACTCGTCTTACAATGTACGCAACAAGGTTGTTATCTCCAAGATGTATCTTTTGCAGAATATCAACAAATCAGTCCACTGATCGAAATGGATATCTATGATGCTTTACGCCCAGAAACAGCAGTAAAACGTCGGAATTCATTAGGTGGTACCGGATTTGATCAAGTCCAACAGCAGATCGATCAAGCACGCCAACAATTACAAACAGAGAAATAAAACAAGACCCCTCACCTATCCTTATGTTTAAGTGAGGGGTCTATCAATCCAATTTATGCGTCGATTCCTGGTGCTTTGCCTAGATGTGCTTGTAACATCCAGATGCGTTTTTCTGTTGCTGCTTTAAAATCAATAAAGATATCTTGTGTTGGATCGTCGCCTTCTTCACCAGCAGCGTCAATTCCTTTTTGGAAAAGATCTGCTAAGTAGCGGTAACCAGCTACTAATGTTTCTAGACGTTCTTCCATCGTACGATCCCAACGGCCAACTTCATCAGGGATTTTTGTGTTGTCTGCAAATTCACGTAATGTTGAATAAGGTGAACCATCTAATGTAATCAAACGTTCTGAGATCTCATCTAATTGTTCGTTCAAGTCGTCCATGAATTTGTCCATCATTGGATGCAATGTCAGAAATCCAGGACCTCTCATATACCAATGTGTTTGGTGAACGATCACCGACATTTGGCTTAAATCTGCTACTAATTGATTCAATACTTCTTTTGTTTGTTGAAATTTCATGTAATTCTGCCTCCTCGCATTTACCTATACTAAAATCATAGTAAACTTTGAAGGAAAAGTACACTAAAATCCTTTAGATGAGAACGATTTTCATCCCCAGTACGACGCTTTTTTTAAATGGCGAAAAATCCGTCAGATAAACAAAAAATATAACGAATGTCATTATTTAAAATTCGCCTTCTTCATTGCTCATCTCCATGGATAGATCCTCTCGTAGTTCGGCAAATAATTGCGAATAGCGGCTTAATTCTTGCTGTGTGGAGACAAACAAAGGATATATTTTGTTATACATACGATTGGCTTTTTTCTGAACGGCTATTTGTTGCGTTAGCTCAATATATGTGGAAGCTTCGGCTAACGAATTGATTCTTCCTTGGCTCTGCCAACCTAAAATAACTGCGCCTAAAGCTGAAGCTTCTTTGACTTTTGGAAAACGGATGGGTTGTCCCAAAACGTCCGCCATGATTTGTCGAAATAAAACCGATTGAGCAAAGCCGCCTGTTGCTCGTAATTCAATGACTTGCTCAGGTGGGCAAATCCCTAGTAAAATTCGCTTGAGATTGAAACAAACCCCTTCAAGGACCGCACGCATCATGTCTTTTTCCGTATGCCATCGTTGCAGACCAATAAAACTGCCAAATGCTTCTGCATCCCATAAAGGTGCTCGTTCACCAAGCAAATACGGTTGAAAAATCAGCCCATTGGCACCAGGTGGGACAAAACTGATTTCAGAAAGAACGGCTTGATAAGGATCTTCTCCTTGTTCCTTGGCTCTTTGAACGACATCTTGCATCAATGTATGGACTGCCCAATCAAAGATTCCTGCACCATTACTCGTCGCGCCTCCAATAACCCAGTGTGTTTGATCCAAAACATAACAGAAAGTTTCCATTTGTAGATGGAGCTGCGGACGATTTGAAATAAAGCGTAATGCTCCGCTTGTACCAACAGTCAGTGCCGCTGTCGTTTCGCCGAATGCTCCTAAGCCTAAATTTGATAATGGACCATCCGCTCCTCCTAAAATAAACGGGATTTCTTGATCAAAATGAAACTTAGTACGAGCCTTTTCTGTTAGTTGCGTGAATTGGGCAGTCGCAGGTGCCACTCTTGGCAGCTGCGCTTCTTGTATTCCTAACTCTTCAAGAATAGGTTCTGACCATTGGAATCGGCGGATATCGAAGTAACCTGTACCAGAAGCAGTGCTGTAATCACTGACTAGCTCAGCAAATAGTTCATAAAAAAGATAATCTTTGATTCCTACAAAATAAGCCGCTTGATCAAATAAATCAGGAAAATTGTTTTTCAACCATTTGAGTTTGATCAACGGCGTCATTGGATGGATCGGTGTACCAGTCAGTTCATAGATTATCCGCCCTTTTTCAGTCACTTTTAGTTTTTCTGCTTCATTGACCGCACGGGTGTCTGCCCAAGTGAACATACGCGTCAAAGGCTTTTTGTTTTTATCTAATAAAATCAAGCTGTGCATAGCTGTTGAAAACGAGATAAATTCGATGGGCTGTGCGGGTAATTGTTGGATCACCTCATTGATGACAGCATACACTGCTTGGACGATCAATTCCTGATCTTGTTCAGCCATTCCTTGGATTTCTTGGATCAACGGATAATGAAAGTAGGCTGTAGCTACTTCTTCTGCTTGTTCATTGAATGCAACTGCTTTCGTTTGCGTAGTACCGATGTCAACACCGATTGCAATCATTGTTTTTCATCCTCTCTTCTCCTTTTTGCGTATCTTAATCAAAAGGAGGTGGTCTGATGTTTCTTTATTTTATCATTGGTTGTTGTTTTGGTTCTTTTTTGTGCCTAGTCGCACAACGTGTTCCTCAAGACCTTTCTATTATTTCCCCTCGTTCTCATTGTGTCAACTGTCAGCAAACATTACGATGGTATGAATTGATTCCTTTATTTTCAATCGTCATTCAACGGTTCCGCTGTCGCTCTTGTCAGGCACGACTTTCGACCATTTATCTCTTAGCTGAGTTGACCAGCGGTGCGCTATTTATGTATGCAGGCGCTTATTTGACAGATACAGTTCATTTGATTTGGCTAGCCATTGCTTTTTTATTTTCCCTGATGGATATTTTTCATCTTGCGATCGACACTCGCATTTTCTACTTCTCCTGGACGTTTTTATGGGTCTACTGGTTGTTGACCGCTCAGTTTCAAGTCGGTACGAGTTTCGTGTTCAGCTTGATCACTTTCGGTTTACTGCGTTATGGTCAAGCCTATTTAGGGGCAGGCGACACGTTACTCTTACTTAGTTGGAGTGGCGGACTCACTTCTTCACAACTCATTATGCTTTTATTTATCGCCAGTTGCCTTGGTATCAGCTATTTTGGTCTCACTGCTTTACTTCATAAGAAAAGAAAACAGCTACCCTTCATTCCTTTTCTAAGTATTGCGTTATGGCTGATTCTTCATTTCCGATAGCACAAAAAAGAAGAAGTACACGGAAAAAATATCCGTCCTTCCTCTTTTCTTACGTCTATCATACGTGACTACTTCTGTTTAAAAGACTAATCTTTCCAGTTTTTTCTAAGGAAACCTGCCCGGCCAGAGCCTTCACGATACAACTGGTAATGGATCTTATTTTTCTTGTAGTAATCTTGGTGATACTCTTCTGCGGGATAAAAGGTCGTACGAGGTTCGATCTTCGTGACGATCGGTTTATCAAAACGGCCACTTTCTTGTAGTTGTTGTTTTGATTTTTCCGCGGCTTCACGCTCTGCTTCATCACTATAGTAAATGACCGGACGATACGAGTCGCCACGATCAGCAAACTGACCTAAAGCATCTGTCGGATCGGTTTGTTGCCAATAGATTTCAACTAATTGCGC
Source organism: Enterococcus sp. DIV1298c (assembly GCF_017316315.1). Taxonomy (NCBI): domain Bacteria; kingdom Bacillati; phylum Bacillota; class Bacilli; order Lactobacillales; family Enterococcaceae; genus Enterococcus; species Enterococcus sp. DIV1298c. Next base: position 28,979 of record NZ_JAFLWG010000045.1, read on the forward strand.
ATAAGTGATGATTTCAGGATCGTATTCGATCTCTACTGCTTCCGTATGTCCTGTTGTTCCAGTCGTCACTTGTTCGTAGGTTGGATTTGGTACATGTCCACCTGTATAACCCGAAGTAACAGAAAGGATACCCGGCTGCGTTTCAAACGGTTTGACCATACACCAAAAGCAACCACCTGCAAATACAGCTTTCTTCACTGCCATCTCTTATCAGCTCCTTTGGTTTTATCATACTCGTTTTCTTTTAAATAAACATAAATATGCTCATTGTACCCCCTACCGGTATTTTAGCGTTAATTTTGAGTTTTCCTTTCCATATTTACCCATTCGCTTTTCTTTTTGTGGATATCTTTTATTTTTATAACATCTTATCCACACCTATAAATCGAAAGGGATCCTGATCAATACTGAAGTAAAAGTTATGCACATACCAGCACCCATTTTGTGCTATGAGAAAATCACTCAAAGAAGAGTTGTGGATAGTTAAAGAAAACAAATAGACTACGAGATAGCAAATAATTTAAACAGATAGAAACATTATGTAACAGGTCCAGTAAGAATCAGCTAAAATAACTCTATCTTATTCTAACTCTATGACGTAAGTCACATTTGCATATGCTGAATAGATTCTAAAACTTCCAACATTATTTTTGGCAGGCAACACAGTGTAAAGATAGCCCCACCCTACTCCTAAAATATCCTTTTGTTCACCAAAAATTTGCATTTCATTTTTTATTCGATCGCCATTGTATTCAGTACCGATATATTTTTTTAACTGCTCTAAAATTATTTCACTTTTTCCTGCGGGCATACCATGTTCTGACTCAATTTTTACATTCATGATTTTTTTGTCCATTATTTATCCTCCATCCACCATGTTCAAAACTGAATCATGAGTTTTTTATATACTTTCTATCAATAGATTCTCTTGTGCTTCTATTTATTGTAGCATTCGTATATGAAGATGATTTATATTTATACTATTCTTTTAGTGAATTAATCTGAACTCTACCTGAATTTTTAAAGATAATAATGATATAGCTTTATTCACAAGCAAAATAATGCTATTCTGTTTAGTAAAAGAACGAACAGAGTAGTAAATTAGAGAGGAGTAATTTATGGTGCAAATTTTGGTAATTGATAATGATGAAATATATGTTGACATTCTAAAAAAATTATTTGAAAAAGATGGACATTTGCTAACTGTATGTCGATGCTTATCAGAAGCTCATGAATTATTTTCTACAGAAATTCAATTAATCATCACTGAGGCTAAGTTACCTGATGGAGACAGCCTTAATTTTTTAAGAAGTATTAGAAAATATAGTACTGTCCCTTTTATTGTATTATCTACTTGTCTAGATGAATTTACTCAAATTAGCTTTTTCAGTTTCAAAGCAGATGCTTACATCAGCAAAGCTTTTTCTCCTTCCGTGATCAGCTACTATATCAACGCACTTGCCAATCGATTCTATCCACTCCAACAACCTGTAAAGATAAATGGTTACATATTTGATTTAGATAATTATTCCCTTAAATGTGAAAAAAATATACCTATCCCCTTAACAGCCACAGAAATGCAAATAATTAAAATATTATATGACCGAAAGGGTACTACTGTTTCAAGAGAACATTTACTTGAAACTATTTGGGGAAATGAATATAGAGATGACTATAGGCGATTAGATCCACATATAAAAAATATTAGAAAAAAATTAGACTACTCTTTTGTCACTACAATTATTGGTATTGGTTACAAATTAACGATATAAATATAGCTACCTAAATAAAAAGAATAGAAAAAAATCCACAAAAAAAGGTCAAGCTCCTAAAACAGGAACTTGACCTTCTTTATATGAAATCACAAATTATCGTGTTTGTTCATTCATTGCATCTTCTGCAGCCATTTGTGCTTCGATGTCAGAAATGCTATACACGTTTTCACTTGCAACGCCAACTTCTTTTGGTTCCATGTTACGGTAACGTGGCATACCAGTACCAGCTGGGATGATCTTACCGATGATAACATTTTCTTTCAAACCAAGAAGTGGATCTTTTTTGCCTCGGATCGCAGCATCAGTCAAGACACGAGTTGTTTCTTGGAAGGATGCAGCTGACAAGAAGCTGTTTGTTTCTAATGAGGCTTTTGTGATACCTAGCAAGACTGGACGAGATGTCGCAGGAACGCCACCAGCAACTAACGTGTTGTAGTTTTGGTCTTTGAAATCTGCGATATCTAACAGTGTACCTGGTAAGATATCTGTATCGCCTGGGTCCATGACGCGAACTTTACGAAGCATTTGGCGAACCATTACTTCGATATGTTTGTCGCCGATCTCTACCCCTTGCATACGGTAAACGCGTTGTACTTCGCGTAATAGATAGTTTTCAACAGATAGAACGTCACGTACTTGCAACAATTGTTTCGGATCGATTGAACCTTCAGTCAATGGTGCACCACGATGGATCATATCGCCTTCAGCGACTTTCATACGTGCAGTGTAAGGAACTGTATACGTACGTGTATCTGTTTTCCCTTTGATCGTTACTTCTTTTGTACGTGTCGCAGGATCTTCAGAGATATCGATGACATCCCCTGTTACTTCAGTGATCACTGCTTGCCCTTTCGGATTACGTGCTTCAAAGATTTCTTGGACACGAGGAAGACCTTGAGTGATATCATCTCCGGCAACCCCACCCGTATGGAACGTACGCATTGTCAACTGAGTACCTGGTTCACCGATTGATTGAGCGGCGATCGTACCAACTGCTTCCCCAACTTCAACGTCAGAGCCAGTTGCCAAGTTACGTCCGTAACAATGTTTGCAGACACCATGTTTTGTGTTACATGTGAAGACAGAACGGATCGTTACTGTTTCAACACCTGCATCAACGATTTGTTTTGCAACATCTTCAGAAATCAATTCATTTCCGGCGATGATCATTTCGTTAGTTTCAGGATGACGAACTTCTTTACGAGTGTAACGTCCAATCAAACGATCTTCAAGAGATTCGATGATTTCATTTCCTTCACGGATTGCTTGGATCTCAAGACCACGGTCAGTGCCACAATCTTCTTCACGGATGATGACATCTTGGGCAACGTCAACTAAACGACGTGTCAAATAACCGGAATCGGCTGTCTTCAAGGCTGTATCGGTCATTCCTTTACGAGCCCCGTGAGTTGAGATAAACATTTCCAAGACAGAAAGTCCTTCACGGAAGTTCGAAATGATCGGCAATTCCATGATACGTCCGTTCGGTGCGGCCATCAATCCACGCATACCAGCAAGCTGAGTAAAGTTGGAGATGTTACCACGGGCACCAGAATCTGACATCATGAAGATTGGGTTTTTCGCTTCCAAACCTTCCATCAGTTTTTGTTGGATGCGGTCTTTCGCAGAGTTCCAGACAGCAATTACTCGTTCATAACGCTCGTCGTCAGTGATCAAACCACGACGGAATTGTTTTGTAATTGACTCTACTTGTTTATGCGCTTCGTCAATGATTACTTGTTTTTCATTCAAGACACTGATGTCGGCGATCCCTACAGTGATACCTGCATGTGTCGAATGTTTGTAACCTAAGTCTTTCATACGGTCAAGCATCTTAGAAGTTTCAGTTACTTTGAAACGTTTGAAGACTTCGGCGATGATGTTTCCTAAGTTTTTCTTCTTGAATGGTAAAACTAACTCTTGTTCTTTGATGTGAGCAGGAATATCTGTTCCAGCTTCAACAAAGTATTTGTCTGGTGTTTGGACAGTCAAGTTGAAGTCAGTTGGTTCATTCAAGTAAGGGAATTCTGGTGGCATGATCTCATTGAAGATGATTTTACCAACAGTTGTGATCATCGTACGTTCTTTTTGCCAATCAGTAAATGGTTTGTCCCCTAATGACATTGGGTTCACACCGATACGTGAATGTAAATGAACGTAGCCATTACGCCATGCGATGACTGCTTCGTTTTGGTCTCTAAAGACCATTCCTTCGCCTTCACGACCTTCTTCTTCCATTGTTAGGTAGTAGTTTCCTAATACCATATCCTGAGAAGGTGTAACGACTGGTTTACCATCTTTTGGATTCAAGATGTTTTGAGCAGCTAGCATCAGCATACGTGCTTCTGCTTGTGCTTCTTCGTTCAACGGTACGTGAACGGCCATTTGGTCTCCATCGAAATCGGCATTGTAGGCTTCACATACCAATGGATGCAAACGGATCGCACGACCTTGGACAAGAACGGGTTCAAATGCTTGGATACCTAATCTGTGAAGCGTAGGTGCCCGGTTCAATAGAACTGGATGTTCTTTGATGACGTCTTCTAAGACATCCCAAACTTCATCTTCTTGACGTTCGATCTTGCGTTTTGCATTTTTGATGTTTGAAGCAAGTTCACGTTGAACTAATTCACGCATCACGAATGGTTTGAACAATTCGATCGCCATTTCTTTTGGTAGTCCACATTGGTACATTTTTAAGAAAGGACCTACGACGATAACTGAACGACCAGAATAGTCGACACGTTTACCAAGTAAGTTTTGACGGAAACGACCTTGTTTCCCTTTCAACATATGAGAAAGAGATTTCAATGGACGGTTACCTGGTCCTGTGACAGGACGGCCACGACGACCGTTATCGATCAACGCATCTACCGCTTCTTGCAACATACGTTTTTCGTTTTGAACGATGATTCCTGGTGCATTCAAGTCTAACAAACGTTTCAAACGGTTGTTACGGTTGATCACACGACGATATAGATCATTCAAATCACTTGTTGCAAAACGTCCACCTTCTAATTGGACCATTGGGCGTAGATCTGGTGGGATGACAGGGATAACATCCATGACCATCCAGCTTGGTTCATTGCCAGAAGCACGGAATGCTTCTAAAATGTCCAAACGACGGATCGCACGTGTACGTTTTTGTCCTTGTGCAGATTTCAATTCTTCTTTCAATTCAGCCGCTTCAGCATCCAAATCAACGTTATCAAGTAATTGTTTGATTGCTTCTGCTCCCATTGCTGCTTGGAATTCTTGGCCATATTGTTCACGTTTTTCGCGGTATTCGCGTTCAGTCAACAATTGTTTTTTCTCTAAGCTTGTGTTTCCTGGTTCAATAACAACATATGAGGCAAAGTAAATGATTTCTTCTAGTGCGCGTGGGCTCATGTCTAATACAAGACCCATACGTGAAGGAATACCTTTGAAGTACCAGATATGTGAAACAGGTGCTGCTAATTCGATATGACCCATACGTTCACGACGAACTTTTGAACGAGTCACTTCCACACCACAGCGATCACAAACGATTCCTTTGTAACGGATACGTTTATATTTTCCGCAGGCACATTCCCAGTCTTTTGTAGGACCAAAAATCCGCTCACAGAACAACCCTTCGCGCTCAGGTTTTAAGGTACGATAGTTAATCGTCTCAGGTTTTTTTACTTCACCGTAAGACCAGCTTCTGATTTTTTCGGGAGAAGCCAAACCTATTTGCATACTTTCGAATTTATTTACATCGATCAAAAGGGGTTCCCTCCATTTCATTTAATGGCAAAACCGCAAGGCGGCTGATCATCGACCGCCTTACAGTATCTCAGACCGGATTAGTCTAAATTATCTTCTGCGGTTTCAAAGTTTTGGATGATGTCTTGTCTTTCATCTTCGACTTGTTCAGCAGCTTGTTTTTCTAGTTCTTTTGCTGTTTGTTGTTCAGCGAATTTTGTCAAAGCATCGACTGTGATCAAGTCATCGTCTTCGTCATCCATGTCGCGAAGTTCGATCTCGCTGTCTTGGATGTCTAGGACACGCATGTCTAATCCTAGTGATTGTAACTCTTTGACTAATACGCGGAAGGATTCAGGTACACCTGGTTTTGGAATTGGCTCGCCTTTGACGATCGCTTCGTATGTTTTCACACGTCCGACTACGTCATCTGATTTGTATGTCAAGATTTCTTGTAAGGTATATGCCGCACCGTATGCTTCCAGTGCCCAAACTTCCATTTCCCCAAAACGTTGTCCACCAAATTGCGCTTTACCACCTAATGGTTGTTGCGTAACTAGTGAGTAAGGTCCAATTGAACGTGCATGTAGCTTGTCATCAACCATGTGAGCAAGTTTGATCATGTACATCACTCCGACAGACACACGTCCGTCAAATGGTTCACCTGTACGTCCGTCATAAAGAACAGTTTTCGCATCGCTAGCCATGCCAGCTTCACGAACAGTTTCCCATACGTCTTCATCACTTGCACCATCAAATACTGGTGTTGCTACGTGGATGCCTAATTGACGCGCAGCCATCCCTAAGTGTAATTCCAATACTTGTCCGATGTTCATCCGTGATGGTACCCCTAATGGGTTCAACATGATGTCGATTGGTGTTCCATCAGGTAAGAATGGCATATCTTCTTCCGGCATAATACGGGAAACAACCCCTTTATTACCGTGACGTCCGGCCATTTTATCCCCTTCATGGATTTTACGTTTTTGAACGATATACACACGAACTAACATGTTGACACCTGGTGATAATTCATCGCCAGCTTCACGAGTAAAGATTTTCACATCGTGAACGATCCCGCCACCACCGTGTGGTACACGTAGAGAAGTATCACGTACTTCACGTGCTTTTTCACCGAAGATTGCATGTAATAAGCGTTCTTCTGCTGAAAGCTCAGTTACCCCTTTTGGTGTTACTTTACCGACTAATAAGTCACCGTCTTGGACTTCTGCCCCAATACGGATGATTCCCATTTCGTCTAAGTCTTTCAATGCGTCTTCACCAACGTTCGGGATTTCGCGAGTGATTTCTTCAGGTCCTAATTTTGTATCACGAGCTTCAGATTCATATTCTTCAATATGGATCGATGTATACACATCATCTTTTACTAGACGACGGCTCATGATGATCGCATCTTCATAGTTGTAACCTTCCCAAGTCATGAAACCAACTAAGACGTTTTGTCCTAGAGCCATTTCACCTTGCTCCATTGATGGTCCGTCTGCCAAGGTATCTCCTTTTTCGACTTTCTCACCTAAATGAACGATTGGACGTTGGTTGTAACTTGTTCCAGAGTTTGAACGGCGGAATTTTGTGACTGAATATTTGTCTAATGCGCCATTGTCACGACGTACGCGAATCTCAGATGCATCTACAAATTCAACCACACCGTCATGTTTACATAGTAACGCAGCTCCTGAGTCATGAGCTGATTTGTATTCCATACCAGTACCGACCCATGGTGCTTGAGGGTTGATCAATGGCACGGCTTGACGCTGCATGTTGGCACCCATCAAGGCACGGTTGGAGTCATCGTTTTCCAAGAAAGGAATACATGCTGTCGCTACTGCAACTACTTGCTTCGGTGAAACGTCCATGTAATCGACTTTATCGATCGATACTTCTAAGTTTTCACTTTGAGCACGAGCCATAACGATGTCTTCAGCAAATGTTCCGTCATCATTCAACTTACTATTTGCTTGGGCAACGATATAATGGTCCTCGATGTCTGCGGTCAAGTAATCGATTTGTTCTGTTACACGTCCTGTTTCACGATCAACACGACGATAAGGTGTTTCGATAAAACCAAATTTATTTACTTTCGCATAACTTGACAAACTATTGATCAATCCGATGTTTGGTCCCTCAGGCGTTTCGATCGGACACATACGGCCATAGTGAGAGTAGTGAACGTCACGTACTTCATAACCGGCACGGTCACGAGTCAAACCACCAGGTCCTAAGGCTGAAAGACGACGTTTGTGTGTCAATTCGCCTAATGGATTTGTTTGGTCCATGAACTGAGACAATTGAGAAGAACCAAAGAATTCTTTGATACTTGCAACAACTGGACGGATGTTGATCAATTGTTGTGGTGTCAATGTTTCTGTATCTTGGATCGACATTCTTTCACGTACGACACGTTCCATACGTGCTAAACCAATACGGAATTGGTTTTGTAAAAGTTCTCCGACCGAACGGATACGACGATTTCCTAAGTGGTCGATATCATCCACGCTGCCGATACCTTCCATCAAGTTCAAGAAATAGCTCATTGAAGCAACGATATCCGCTGGACGAACAGTTTTCACTGTTGTGTCTGGGTAGCCGTTACCGATCACATTCACTTCACGTTCTGGATCTTTTGGTGAAAAGACTTTGATCACTTGGACAGTCATTGGGTCAGTCACTACGCCATCTTCAGTTGGGTAGTAAGTCACTGAGTTCAAGCCATTGTCGATGAACGGTGCCAATGTTTCCATCACTTGATGTGTTAAGGCTGTTCCTTTTTCAACAATGATCTCGCCTGTTTCAGGATCAACCAATGTTTCTGCTAAGGTTAAGTTCAATAGACGTGTTTTCAAGTCTAATTTTTTGTTTACTTTGTAACGACCTACATTTGCCAAGTCGTAACGTTTTGGATCAAAGAAGCGGGCATTCAGCAAGTTACGTGAACTATCTGCTGTTTTTGGTTCGCCTGGGCGAAGACGCTCGTAGATATCTTTTAATCCTTCTTCTGTTCTAGAATCACTTGCATTTTTGTGTAGATCTTTTTCGATCGTGTTACGTAATGTTTCACTATCGCCAAAGATTTCAAAAATCGTGTCATCTGAACCAAAACCTAATGCACGGACTAACACAGTCAATGGAATCTTACGTGTGCGGTCGATACGTACATAAGAGATGTCTTTTGCATCAGTTTCCATTTCTAACCATGCGCCACGGTTAGGGATCACTGTTGAACCGAATCCTTCTTTACCATTTTTGTCTACTTTCCCATGGAAATAAACACCTGGTGAACGGACTAATTGGGATACGATAACACGTTCAGCACCGTTGATGATGAATGTCCCTTGCTCTGTCATCAATGGGAAATCACCAAAGAATACTTCTTGCGCTTTGATTTCACCTGTCTCACGGTTTGTTAAACGTAAAGTTACATGTAATGGTGCAGAATAGTTTGCGTCATGTGCGCGTGCTTCTGCTACTGTATACTTTGGTTCTTTCAATTCATAATCTACAAATTCCAAAGAAAGATTGCCATTGAAGTCATCGATTGGCAAAATATCTTCAAACATTTCTCTTAGTCCTTCATCCAAGAACCATTGGTACGAGTCTGTTTGAATTTCGATCAAATTTGGTAATTCCAACACTTCACTGATTCGTGCGAAACTTCTACGTTCGCGATGTTTTCCGTATTTTACTACGTGTCCAGCCAAGCTCTTCACCCCTCTAAAATGTCATTCAAAAAGACTACCCGATCAATTGTTACAATAATATTAAAAATATTATATTTAGGTAACAACAGACATTTTTTGCGGCTTTTAGGCAAAAAAAAACCAAAAATAGAACGTTCTCTTGAATACATACCTTCCTGAGCTTCTACTTTTGTTTCCTTATATTAAAGCCGAAACGGACAATATTTCGTTTCTGCCTTCACTTCATCAGATAGTTTTTGCAACTTCATATAATACACTGTTTCAACGTAAAAGTCAACACTTCCTGGCGTTTCCTGTAAATTTTCGTAATTGTTTCTTAATCTTTCTTTTTTGTTCCATTTCATTTACTCCTAACTCCCAAATCATTCTATAAAGGTACCTTTTCTCTTTCGTTTTTACGAGTCGGAAAATTTTTGGCTCTCTACCAAATAAACGCTTCTGGCATCTCCTCAAATCTGATAGTATGATACATAGAAAGGAGTTTGTTCAATGACGACAAAAGCCAAGGTGTTACACCTTTTAAAAAACAACTCGACATTTCTGTCTGGTGAAAAGATTGCGCAACAGCTGAATGTTTCCCGGACAAGCATTTGGAAGGCCATCAAAGAATTAGAAAAAGAAGGCTTTCGGTTTGAGCATCAAGCAAAAGGATACCGTTATCTTCCATCCGATGTATTAGATCCTGTAGAGATTTCACATGAATTATCCCTTTTTGATACGCAAGTGACTGTTTTAGCGCAATCTGAATCAACGATGAAAGATGCGAAGTTAGCTTCTACTATGGATACGATGAAACCTAGCTTATTTATCGCTGATACACAAGAGCAAGCGCATGGTCGTTTTGGGCGTTCATTTTTTGCACAACCCGGGCAAGGGATCTACATGAGCCTTTTGTTGCATCCACAAAAGCATTTTGAAGAGTTGCCACAATATACGTTGATCGCTGCCAGTGCTTGTGTCAAAGCAATCGAAGAAATGACAGGAAAGCACGCAATGATCAAATGGGTCAACGATATCTATCTTGACGGAAGAAAAGTTTGCGGTATTTTATCGGAAGCAGTAAGCGATATGGAAACTGGCGAAATTCGTTCAGTGATCATTGGTGTGGGATTGAACTTTTCGATTCCCCAAACCCAATTTCCTGATGACATCCAGCAAAAAGCGACTTCCTTATTTCCAGACGGCGAAGCAATGATTACTAGAAACCAATTGATTTGTTCGATTTGGAAACATTTCTTTACGTATTTAGCAGACCCCACGAAAGCCTATTTTGACCTTTACAAAGAACGATCCTTCGTCTTAGGAAAGTCTGTCAGCTTTAGCCAAAAAGGGACGACCTATCACGGCATCGCTCAATCGATCGGCCCTAAAGGAGAATTGATCGTGGACACACCCGAGCAACGTTTCCAGCTCCTATCTGGCGAGGTCAGTTTAACAGAAATCGATGGCTTACCATCAGCAAAAAGAGGCTAGGAAACTAGCCTCTTTTTTATCAATGGTGGGTTTGTTATGCTCGCTTTAGATTGTTGTAAGCTTGATGTCGCGAGAAAACATGAAAGCTTCGATGTACAATGTGTTCGTTTTATCTATTGGTTCTATGTGCTTATCTCTATGTTCGAATATGTGCTTCACTAGTTATTGCTTTATGTGTTTGTTCTATGTTCGAATTCAACATTCATCTATGGTGGAACTATGTGCTATTGTGAGTCACAGTAGCCTACTCAAACTACCGTCCCTCAATATTCGTCACCTGATAACATTTGCTTACGCTTTCTAAATGCGGTAGCGCGATTAGTGATGCACGTCGTCAAGCAAGTGAGACCGTTCAACTATTTTTCCCCGAAATAGTTGATGGTAATCAAGTGATGTTCTATGTGTGTTTATTATGTTTAGTTATGCCTATTTATTACTTCTTATTTATTGCCACGCGTATCTCCTGAAGTTCAACGCTAGCTTCCTCATCTTCTCCCTATACAGAATCTTATTCCATTTAACGCCTCCTCTTTTGCTGTCGTTCTGTTTGTATCATAACCGATAGGAAACCAAATAAATTCTTTTGTATAGAATTACAACATTTTTTATTTTTATACTAAACTTGAGCAACGCTCACTGGACGTACCACGCACGACTTCCTCAAATTTTACAAAATTGTAATTGGTTCGCCTTTGAAGAAGAAAAATATTCGATTTTCAAATTGAATTTTTTGACAATCAAACAGCGAATCAAAAATTTATCCGCAGCAGTCAAAGGCTGTTGGTATTCTTCTTCAATGTCGCGAAACGAGAAATTCTTTTTCTCTTCACTTAATTTTGTTACGATCTCGATCACCGTTAACTTCGTCAATTCTGATGTATATTGTTTTCTCACAAGGACTCTCCTTTATTCATAGCATTCTTTAATCCAGAATATAGCATGGAATTTTTATTTGTCGGGACAATTTTTTTCCAAAAACAAAAAAAGTTTGTTCGAATCTGTAAAGAACTCTTTCTCTGGTTTTTTGGCAACGAAAGCGTACATAACACAATACACGCCCCCATACGCGTGTTGGCTCACCCGAAATAACATTTTTGCATTAGATTGTCTATAGCAATAATTGTTATGGCAGAGAAATTATCAATAAAAGAAAAACACATAAAAATGTTATTTTTGTTATGTAGCTAGAAAGATACATAAGGAGAAACCTATGGCACAACTAACAAATAAAGAAGTCATAAAATTTTTAAACGCAGCAATTAAAAATGGATTTTTGGATCAAAAAGCAATTGGTCCAGAAAATCTAGCTCTTTTAAAGGTAAATATCATCATCAAAGACCGCACATTGAACTTACGATCAACAGACCCTAACCTTTCTGAAAGCACCCGTGTTCACGCGCAGGATCAATTAGCGATCGTGAAAAAATTTTCACAACAAACCGCAACGATCCAACCAGAGAGACTCGAAATGTCTGTCACAGAAATCAACGAGGATATTGCTCGACTAAACACACAAAGAAATAGGCTAATTGAACAAATCAAAGACATCCAGGTTGAAGTCACGAAACATTCTGGTCCTCGTGGAGAGCCAGATGCGTATAATAAGGCAACTGATATGCTTAGTGTCGCAAAAAGTGAGCTAAGAAGCACCCTATTTAATATCCACACACAGCAAGCACTTAAACAAGTGATGAAAGAACAAGCACTTGAAAAAACAAACGATATTCGACGAGAGTCAGTTGACCAGTCGACCAGACGTCGTTCCATGTCGCCACAGGACGCCCCTCGTCGGGAATCAGTGGACCAACAGAAGTCCCGTCGTCGATCATCGGCGCAGGAAAAATCGACTCCTAGACGTTCAATGACCGATCAGAATTCAGCTCGCCGACGATCATCCGCGCGTCCTCGGCAGTCAGTGTCACAGCAACCAAAAGGCCCTACGAAAGAAGTAAAATCATTAGTCAGTAAAATCACCAATCTGGAAAATATCATACAAGCACTCGCAGAAAAAAGAGATAAACTTGTTAGTCATGATTTAGTAAAAAAAGAGTTTGCCTTATATACTGATAGTATCAAAGACCAACGTTCTCGGGCGAATATCCTTTACAAGAAGCTTGGCACCCTCGATCCAAAAATGGCTGAAAGAGTAAAAGCAACATTTGCTGATTCCCCCTATGGTAAAGTTCCTTGTCCGTTAACGCCTAGCGAAATCAAGGTGAATAAAGCCAATGCAAAATTCGATAAAGCTTATCATGACGTACCTTCTGTAGAAAAAGCGGACACAAAACTAAAAATAAATACGGATATGCTTTCCCCTGAAACAGTCAGATTAAACGAGAAGAAAAAGGTAAGAAACGCGATAAAAAAAGAGTTAGGTGCCACACAGGAAAAATTAAATGTATACAAAACAAGCAAATGGAATATCGTTAAACGAATTTCAAATTTCTTTCACCGAAAAGAAATCCAAGCATTAAAAAATCAAAAAAAAGAATTGGTTGCTAAGCTTGAACCCCTTAAAAATACTACTCAAAAGAGTATTTTAAAACCAACACTGAAAGAAAAAGTAACCGCTGCTCATGATAAGCAAGAACAGAAAATGAAGGACCAAAAACCACGTGAGGATCGTGCACCATCACCTAGTTTTGTAAAATCATGAATATTTTTCATGATTTTACAGTTTCTTTACTCATTACTTATATATACTATGGTTAAAGCAATGCAGTCCCTTTCAATGGACGAGCGATTATCATTCTATTGCTCGTCATTGTATAAGGGCAATCATATAGTATCTGCCTTCCTCCAAAATCGATGTCACTAATTTTCCATACTTAGAAATTATTGGTACTAGCTCAATGGATAAAGGTGCTATGTTTGTCTATATAATCCATGAGAGAAGGAGATACATATGGCTGATCATAATGAACAGGACAAACAACTAGTAGCACAAGATAAACAGCTCACACAAAAGCAAAAGACTACAATTCTTTACCTGTCGAATCAAATCATCAATTCTGAAAATAAAATCGAAGAGCTAAAAGCAAAACGAACGAAGCTGAATGACGTTTCTAAATCTTCTAATAAATACATGGAATTAACAGAAGCCATGAGGCCTCATCGAAAAAGAATCCATGCTTTATATGTACAAATTGAAAACATTTCACGTCCCCATGCGGATAGGTTGGAGAACTATATAAATAACCATTTCGCTCAAGCAAAAGGGGACAAGATTCCTGAACATATTTATGAAACGATCCCTGAACATCCCGACAAAGTAAAACAAGAACCGATTTATGCAGAAATTCCTGGTGACAAAAAAGGGCAATCTGACAATGAAAAAGGGAGTGTCAGCAATGAGAACGATAAAGAGATTGTTGTTCCCATTGGAGAAAAAAGAGAAGGAACAGAGATTCAAGCTACTGCTGAACCTGCAAATAAGAAAAGCAAAGCATCTCATAAAGATATGTCTACAAAGTCGCGTGACAACACACTGAAAAACATAGAGATTCAAGAGACATCGGTTACCCATGAGGCGAGTAAAAAAAAGCTAAAACCATTAACGCTACGTAAAGCCAAGAAAAAGTTAAAGCGAATAGAAAGAAAACTAGCTAAATTCAAAAGAAGGCAGAAGACGGTCACCGGCAGAATCATTAATTTTCTTAGTGGGAAAAATAAGAAAAAGTTGCTCAACAAAAAAAAATTATTGGTTACTCATATTAACACTTTAAAAGGAAAAACTGGAAAATCTATTTCGAAATCTACTCTTAAATCTGACCTTAAACCACCATTAAGCGATAAGTTGTTTAACGCACAAAACAAAGTCAGAATGAACAACCAAGAAAGACCAAATCCAGCATTCAACAAACAAGAGAAAACGAGACAGACGATTTAAAATAAAACAAACGGCTACAAACCACTCAGGACATTGATCAATAATAATGGTCAATGTTCTTTTTTCTGTTCCTTAAAAATAGTCTCCTCATCGATGAACCACTCATGTTTCAAGTACAACAGCCTATACCACTAATTTCCCTTACTTAGAAATTGTCGGCGTAACACAAGATGGTTAAAATGCTATGTTTGTTTATAGAGATAAAACAAGAGATGAGGAGAGAATCATGGCTAATTCTAGAGAAAATAATCTATCAGTAGAAGAAATGAGAAAGCGATCAAGGGAACTAAGTAAACATCTATCAAAAAGTCATGCTTCAGAAATCAAGAGTCTGGAAAAAAAATTCGGGAATGCGATTACGATGATGCATACTTTAACCGAAAAAAGAGAGAAGCTGAACGACCGTTCTGGGTCTTCAAAAAAATATAAGGAATTAACCGTTGGCATCAACAATAATAAAAATAGAGCGTTGGATATACTTGAAAAAATTCAAACGCTAGATCCACAGCTGGTGGATAAACTACTAAAAAAATACACAAATCTAACTGAGCATACTTATGAAACGATTCCTGAAAATAAGAAAAGCAATGAGAAAGATGAACCTCTTCCCGACATACGTATCCGAACAGAAAAAGAAGTGGTGTCTGCTGTGGTAAAGGCTAATCGTGCGTTCAATGAGCACTATAAAGAACTTCCCCCTGCGAATCGAAAGACGAAACTAAGATTTGATGCGGTAGCACTGGCAGAAGGAAAACATAGAGAAGGCAATATCCAGGAAACACCGCACAAAGCTGACTTTTCTGAACACATCTACGAAACGATTCCTGGAGATACTAAGAAAACTGAGAAAGCTTTCGAGTCTACTCAAAAAAGCGAGCGCACAAAGAGAGAGGATCAAAAAGGGCAGCATAAATTACACACTACTGCATCACAAAAAGGGATTTTTCCTGAGTCTCGGAAAGCTACACTGCGAGATAAGATCAATAGCGCGCAGCAACAAAAAGAAAGCAACAGTCTAAAACAAGGCAACCAATTACGGAGCAATCGACCGCAGCATAGTCCAAGTTTTGGGAGATAAAACAAAAAAATAAAAAACCAGTGATTTCCTTTTCAGTTAGTACTTTAAGGCTTTCACTGGTTTTTTATTGACTCATCTATTCTTGTCGTTCAGCGACATTTCCCCCAAAATGCTAAATAAGCTGACTATCAGAATAAACAAAAATGAATGTTTTAACTACTTGTTTTGTCCATGGTTCACTCTATATTATGTATTATTTCTTATGTGCGTTGATTTCCCTCCTTTATTTTTCCTCCGTCATTTTATGTACTTACGTCCATAAATAAAACGATGTAAGCCCTCTTGTTCGATGAACGGTCCATGTCCATACTATTGCTGGCTCATGGTTTAAGAGCAACAAACTACTGATACGTGCAGTATGCCCAATTCTAAAATCAGCAACCACACGATACCTACTATTTAGCATACCTCTTTCTTTTAGAGGGTGCAAAACCTCTTTTTCTAGGCAAAGAAAAAATGAGCATTACCAAAAAGTAATACTCATTTTATCTAAACCACTAATCTACACGATTTAAAATCTGAGCGGTCAACTTCTCTAATGTCTCTTTTGTTTGCAACGAAGTGTCTGGCAGTTTTTTGATTTCTTTTAATGCTTTTTTAGTATAAGACTCCGCTAGTTTCTGTGCGTTCTCTACACCCTTCGCCTCAACGACTAGCTGTTGTACCTTTTCAGCTTCTGCTTGTGTCATTTGTTTTTCTTTTGACAAACATTCAAGCAGTTCAGCTTTTTTCTCTGTTTGTAACGCATAGATCAAAGGCAATGAGTACACCCCTTGACGAATATCTTCCAATACAGGTTTACCGATATCTTCACTTTGTTTCGTGTAGTCTAAAATGTCATCCATGATTTGAAACGCCATGCCGATCGCCAAACCGATATCTCCTGCTTTTTTCGCAAAACGCTCGCTTGTCCCACTTTCATACGCACCGACGAAACAACTCAATTGAAATAACTCAGCGGTTTTGCCAGAAATGTTCTGTAAGTATTCTTCAACAGATAATTGTGCGTTATAGCGATCATCCATTTGACCTAGTTCACCATTCAATACCTTTTCCATACTTCGTGCATTCAGCTGCATGCTTTTTAAGGAAGAGGCGTATTCTGATAGGAGTTTGAAACAACAAACAAATAAATAATCTCCTGCATACACAGCGACACTATTGCCAAAACGGCTGCGTAAGTTCGGCTGTCCTCTTCGTACGTCAGCCTCATCAACGATATCGTCATGGATCAACGTGGCAATGTGCAACATCTCAATGGATGCGGCCAACGAAATGGCTTTTTCACGATCTTGCTCCGGTCCAAATTGAGCGAACAACAATTGATAAGCCGGACGCAAGAGCTTTCCACCCGCATGGATCGTTTCTTTGATTGCTTCTTCTACTGGTTTGTTTTTCAGCCGAACAACACTTTCCATTTTCTTTAGTGTCTGGTTCAATTCCATCTGGATCGTTGGATAGTCCCTCCACATTTGATGTAACTTCATAAAAAAACTCCTTGTATAACGCTTATTTTTTCAGAAATACCGATTGCCATTGACTGTTGGTCTGCCGATCATAATCTGCTTGGAATCGCTGTAATGTTCTTACATGTTTCAATAGATAGTTTGCAGAGATGCCTATCGCAAGTCCGGAAAGTATCCCTAGAAACGACAGAATCGGTAAATAGAGCATGACTGTCCAAGATTGAGCAATAAATGAAGCAGTCAATAGCTGACCGACATTATGCATAAATCCACCAGTCGCACTGATTCCAATGATACTAACTCTTTTAGGTCCTAATTGTTTGACTAAAAGCATACCAACATAACTTAGTAATGCGCCACTCATACTATAGAGAAACGTCGATATGGTTCCGCCTAATAACGTGGTCAAAAACAAACGCAACCAAAGTAATAAGAAGCTATCTCGTTTTTTCATTGTAAAAATTGCCACAATCGTAATCAAATTTGCCAAGCCAAGTTTCGCACCTGGCGCAAAGCCAAAAGGATATGGAATCATATTTTCCAATAAGCCGATGATCACACCTTGGGCAACTAGTAAAGATATATAGATCATTTTTTGTAATTTACTCATGGCGTGAACCGTCTAATAAATCAGACTGTCTTCCCCACTCCCGTCTGTTGATCGTACTTCGATCACTAATTTATGAGGCAAACAAACGATTGTTTCCCCATTATTCGTTGCCCAGCCACGACGAACGCAAATCTGATCATCGCAGTCTGCTTCTTTGATCCGAATTCGTTCTCCATCGATTTCAATCAGGTTCTTATCCCCATGATCGTCTTCATATAAATAGGTGTAGGCTTTAGTTCCATCTACTAAAGGAAAGGATTTGATTTCTGTTCCATCTACTCGCAACACCGCTTCTTTATTGGGCGCTGCATCTACTTGTTGATAACTAAAAAGCACCACTGGCAAGAATGAGAGTAGGATTAGCAAAAGAATAATGGCAATATCCCAAGGCTTCAATAAACTTTTTTGAATAAATTCTTTCAACTACTCATACCCCTTTCTCCCTCATTTGATTGCTCCAATTTTACCATGAATCGTCAAGGTTGTGAATGAAAGGAACAACCCGTCTCCTTTGGATTTGATTGGCTCATCCCTTTTTCAAGAGTCTTTGTAAGAAAAAGACGAGCTTGGAATGTTTGCACACCCCAAGCTCCCCCATATTTCATCTCATGTCATGATTTTATATGCAAAATCATTTCGATTTTTTGAATTTAACTTTATTTATTCGCCGTAACGAGCTTTCGGTTTTCCGTACCACCAATTACCGACTGTTTTTTGTAACCAAGGAATCACCCAACGATCCAAACCGATCGCACGGCCTGAGCCATTCATCAATGCGAACGCCACAAAGATGAACCAGATG
This sequence comes from Enterococcus sp. DIV1298c, assembly GCF_017316315.1. Lineage (NCBI taxonomy): Bacteria > Bacillati > Bacillota > Bacilli > Lactobacillales > Enterococcaceae > Enterococcus > Enterococcus sp. DIV1298c. Next base: position 47,517 of record NZ_JAFLWG010000045.1, read on the forward strand.
TTTACCCAGTAGAACATGCCAGAGATACAGAAAGTGATGACTAAAACAATCGTTGTCGCACTACATAACCAAGTGAATAAACCGGCAATCAATGCCAACGCCAACGCGATTTCAAAGAAGACCATGAATTTTTGGAAGAACATCGCTACGTCGTTGTTTGGCATGATGACTTGCATGATACTGTTGAACCAGTCTGGTGATTTGTCGATCACTGCCATTGGTTCTTCACCATACGCATAACTCAAACCAAAATGCGCCGCTTGTGCTGCTGCTTCACCAGTTGTCGCACCTGCGCCACTCGCAGCTGTCGTTGCATCACCTGCTGCTGAGGCACCACTTGCTACGTCTGCCACGTTGTATTCCCACGTCCAAGGGAATACGCTGTTGCCAGTAAACCATGAACCTTCGCCAAACCAAGTGCTTGGTTTTAGTACTTCACCGTTACCGATCATTTTCTTCGAGGCTTCGACTAACCAAACGAGACCGTAGAAGATTCGTAATGGTACACTCCACAAAACATTGCCATAGCGTGAAGAGTGTCCACGAGTCACATTACGATCATCTTTGATATGGAAGAATTCGTGCATCATATATTGGAACATATAATAACCTGAACGGATATCAAAGAAATATTTCAAGTTGACGATGTGTTTCATGATAATTGCTAAAAAGCCGCTTAAATGGATCTTGTTAAATAAGTTCGCAACGCCCCATTTTGCGCCAACAGAAACCATAAATCCTTGGTAATTCCCTTTAAATTTATGTTTCTCGCCACCCTTGATCGAAGCAACGATGTTCGCTGCAGCCGTATGACCTGTTTGCTCTGCCGCTTGAACGATTTGTGGTGTTGGTGTATTCGGGAATTCTTCGTAGTAGACTAAGTCCCCAATGATATAGATATTTTGTTCTTCATATCCTTTTGCCTGCATGTACTCGTTCGCTACTAAACGTTGACCGCGTGCAGTTTCCAATCCGAAGTCAGCAGCATCTGTTGTTCCTTTGACACCTGCTGTCCAAATCAATGTATGTGTTGGTACTTCACGACCATCTTTTAATTTGATATGGTCAGGAGCGACTTCAACGATTGGCGCATTCAACAATAGTTCAACATTCTTTTTATTTAAATAACGTTCTGCTTTCGCTGCATCATTACGATCCAACATATTCAAAATCGTTGGCATTGCTTCAACGACCATTAGTGTAATCTCTTTTGGATCTAGTTTGTAGTCTTTTGCTAAACGATCTTTCCAATCAATCAACTCACCGATCATTTCGATCCCAGTAAAGCCAGAACCACAAACCACAAATGTCAACATTGCCTTACGCAATTTTTCATCTGGTTCTAGTGCAGCTTTTTCCACTGTTTTCTCAATGTGTTTACGGATCTTGACAGAATCTTCAAATGACCAAAGAGTGAAGCCATTTTCTTTTACGCCTGGTGTACCGAAGTCATTTGGTTCGCCACCCATCCCTAAAATCAATTGATCGAATGGATAAGCACCTAATTTTGTCTTGACGATTTTTTTCTCTTTATCGATCCCGATAACTGTGTCAGTGACTAAATCCACGTTTTTCTGTCTTGCAAATAATCGTTGTAAATCGTACTGGATCGCCTCTGGTTCAACACGTCCGCCTGCCACTTCGTGAAGTTCTGTCATCATCGTGTGGTACGAATGACGGTCAATCAATGTGATTGTTACGTCTTCTTTTTTCAGTTTCTTTGCCAAGTGTTTTGTAGCTGAAACACCCGCATAACCAGCACCCACAACGACAATATTTTGCTTTGTCATTGAATATCCGCTCCTTATTTTCTTCTATATAAAATTATTCATAGTTGATCGTTTTTTCAATTTGATAATGATTACACAATCTTTATATATTATATAGATGTTTTGTATATTTGTCTAACACCTTTTTATGTTTTTTTTATTACAAAAAAAACGCCTGTTTTTCACGAAATTTCCAGAAAGAAAACGCTACATTAAATTACTGTGGTTATTTTTGTAAAACGGTTGACTTATTGATGATATCTATTAGAATGTATAATGAATCACAAAGATTTTGTGGACAAAAAATGAAATGGCGGGGTTATAAAATGAAGAAAAATCGGTTTGTTACGGGGTTTGCGGTATTAGCATTCTCAACATTGATGCTAGGAGCTTGTGGATCAGATAACAATGATAGTTCAAGTAGTACGTCTGAAACTTCTACTGCACAATCTTCTACAACAGAAACTAGTACAACAGAAACATCTAAAGAAATCGTTGCTGGTGGAGAATTACAAGACGGTACATATAAATTAGAAGAGAAAAACTATTCTAATGGTTACCGCTCAGTTTTTGAAATCGTTGTAAAAGACGGCAAGATCACGGAATCAAATTTTGATTACATCGATGCAGATGGCAAATCAAAACAAGATGACACTGAATACAACGAAAACATGGAAGCAAAATCTGGTACAAAACCAGAAACATTCATTCCTGAATTGAACGATCAATTAGTCAGCGCACAAAGCGCAAGCGATGTTGAAGTTGTCACTGGTGCGACACACTCATCAGAAAGCTTCCAAAACTATGCACAACAATTGATCCAAGCAGCACAAGCAGGCAACACAGAAACAATCGAAATCGACAATGGCGCTGAATTACAAGACGGCACATACAAATTAGAAGAGAAAAACTATTCTAACGGCTACCGTGTACAATTTGAATTAACTGTTGCAGATGGTAAAGTCACTGAATCAAACTTTGATTACATCGATGCAGATGGCAAATCAAAACAAGATGACACTGAATACAACGAAAACATGAAAGCAAAATCTGGTACTGACCCTCAAACTTACATCCCAGAACTAAATGATGAACTTGTTTCAGCAATGGGTGAAGAAGATGGTTCTCCAGCAGATGTTGAAGTAATCACTGGTGCAACACACAGTGCCCATTCATTCATCATGTATGCACAACAATTAGTGAATGCCGCTGAAAAAGGCAATACACAAACAATCGAAGTCGATAACATTGTGACAAAATAAACATTGTCCAGTAAAGGGTTAATCTGACTTTAAGAAAAACAATTTTGGAGATGTGGCAACTGTCACATCTCTTTTTCCATTCTGTTTGTACCAACCCCCGCCCGAAAAAAAGATGTTCATTCTCGCCAGATTATATTAGAATACAAAGCATGAGCTTACTTTTGATTTCGCTTAAAGAATTTCTATATGCGGAACACGAAATAGATAAAATGAAATGAGGAATAGATGTTGAAGAAACGATTACTTCCTTTCGTCTTGCTTTTGTGCCTACTGACCGTCGCTGGTTGCAGCACAGACTCAACGACCGAAAGTAAACAAGAAAACAATACTTCACTGCTTTCTGACCCTTACACTGATGAACAATTTTTACTTGGCACTTATGTACGTATCCGTATCTATGATGAAGGGAAAGAGGACGTATTGAAGCCTGCTTTTGACCGTGTCAAAGAGTTAGGCGATAAGATCACGATCAACCAAGAGGGCTCTGAAGTCGATGAGATCAATCAACAAGCAGGGATCAAACCTGTCAAAGTATCTGATGATGTCTATCGCTTATTGAAACGTGCATATGAGTATAGCGAAGACTCTCATGGCGGTTTTGATATGGCAATCGGTCCAATCACACAGTTATGGCGTATCGGCTTTGATGATGCACGGAAACCATCACAAGCAGAAATCGATGAAGCATTGAAACTGGTAGATTATCATAAAGTCCAATTCAATGATGAAGAAAAGACCGTTTACTTGCAAGAAAAAGGGATGATCCTTGATCTAGGCGCCATTGCGAAAGGGTTCATCACTGATGAAGTCGTCAAAGTCTTGAAAGAAAATGATGTAACGACGGCAATCGTCGATCTAGGTGGGAATGTTTATGTTCTTGGTCATAGCCCTAGAGGTGAAGATCAAGATTGGACAGTCGGTATCCAAGATCCAAATCTTGCCCGTGGATCGATCCTTGGATCAATCAAAGAACGAAATAAAACATTAGTCACATCCGGCATCTATGAGCGCTATTTGGAAGTTGATGGCGTGAAGTATCATCACTTGTTCGATCCAAAAACCGGTTATCCTTTTGACAATGATATCGCTGGCGTCACGATCATCACAGATCAATCGATCGATGGTGACGGCTTATCTACCGCGGTCTTTGCGATGGGCGTGAAAGATGGCTTAGCTTACATTGAAGATAAGCTGAATGACGGAACTGAGGCGATTTTTGTCACAAAAGACGATAAAGTTTACGTGACTGATCCAATCAAGGACACCTTTAAACTCGCTGAAGATTCAAAATATACAATGGGCGATCGTTCTGAATTAAACTAAGGAGTAACTGATATGACACTAAAAATCTTTTTAGAAGTAGTTGAGCTACGAACAAAAGTCGCTAGTGTATTTCCTTTTGCGATAGGGGTTTTATTCTCTATCGCTTTTTTTCACGAAATACAGTGGTTGAACACCTTGCTGTTTTTTATTGGTATGCTTGTCTTTGACTTAGCAACCACCGCCATCAACAATTATATGGATTATGAAAAAGCACATTCGGAAATTTATAAATACGAGGAAAATGTTATTGGACGGACAGGTATCTCACCAAAACTCATACGAAACATGATTCTTGGGATGATCGCATTTGTTTTGATCATCGGCGTGTTACTGACGTTGAGAACTGGCTGGTTACTGTTACTGATGGGCGTCGTATGTTGCTTCATCGGTATTTTCTATACTTTTGGACCAATCCCTTTATCTCGCATGCCGCTAGGAGAGATTTTCAGCGGTTTTACCATGGGTCTAGGAATCTTTGCGATGGTCATCTATATCAATACCCATCGCAGCGATTTATTCGATTTGACTATCTCTTTAACAACCGGCACCTTCAACCTGTCAGGCAATATCTGGGCTGTATCTGCGATCATCTTAGCAGCATTACCGCTTGTTTTTACCATCGCAAATATCATGTTAGCGAATAATCTACGTGACTTAGAACGAGATATAGAAAATCATCGCTATACGTTGGTCTTCTATATCGGCCGTCCAATTGGGATCATGCTTTTCCAACTTTTGATGTATGCGTGTTACCTGATCCTTCTTGTAGGACTGATCAGCGGCATTTTTCAATGGCCGATCCTTCTGGCTTTCTTGTCGTTACCAAAAATCTATCTTAATCTCCAACAGTTTAAAGATAGCTTACCGCAGCCAATCAGTTTTAGCTATTCGATCAAAAATATGATTTTATTCAACAGTAGCTATGCCCTTGGTTTACTTGCGACGATTCTTATCAATCAATTGTAGACACAAAAAAAACAGGTGGGAAATCTCCACCTGTTTTTTTGTATATATGGATCTACGTACGTGCTATCGTTGGCGAACCTTTTGTTAATGAATTCCTTGCAAGGCCTTGACCTCTTATTAATTCATTGCGTTCTCTTGCTAGCGTACTCGCTCTATTCGTCACTGCTGATAGCCTTGGCTTGCCATCTGGAGTTCCGCCTCTTTCAGCTGAATTACTTCTATTCAGCAAGGACTTCTCACCAGAATTTCGACCATGAGAGGTTGAGGCAACTCCTTGCTCTCTTGTCAGATGATCTCTACTGATCACAAGTTTTCGCTTTACAAAGTTCCAAGCTTTGGATAAAGTACCTTTTGCTTTTGGATCTTTCTCGATTAGTCGTTCTCTGTCTTCTGCACGACTTCGTTGTAACCCTCTGAATTTTTGTCTTAAAAAATTCAAGGCTCTAGCTAAGATCCCTTTTGATCGTGAATCTTTATTCAGCAGTCTTTCTCGTCTATGGGCACGGTTTCGCTGAAATGATCTGAATTTCTGCTTAAAGAAATTCCGAACTCTAGCTAAAATCCCTTTTTCTTTTAAATCTTTTTCTTTGGAATTTTTCTTTTCCGGATTTTCTTTTGCTTCTTTTCGATGTTTCCGATAGGCTTGGACTTTTCGGTACACTTTAAACACTACTTGAATGGCTTTTTTTGCGAATTTGTAAAGCCAGACTGGTCCTTTTTGAAACAACCTTTTAAAGACATTCTCGAGCTTATCTATTTCTACATCTTTATCCGAATTATTATGCATCTTAGTTCACATCTCTTTCTGTTATGATGACGGTATTTCCATCTTCATCAGTAGTTTCCTGTGTCCTTGATGTATCTGAACGACTAGTTCCATCTTGTGTCATTTGCACAGTTTCATACGGTTTTTCAAAATGAGCGATCCATTGGAAGCTTCCTTCATTACCCATTAACCTATATTGATTTGCTTCTTCTGTGATTCTAAAGGTGATCGTTTTTTGGGTATCCCTACTATCTGTCCGCATAACAACAAAATTAGCACCTTCATGATCAGTGTCAAATGACATAATGCGATACTTAAACGTTGCTTCTTCATCCGCTCTGCCTTCTTCCACTTTTTTCTGAGTAAACGTATCTTCTGTAAACTCTAACGTGAAAGAACGACTATTGTTAGTATTTTCCCAAGTCCCTTGCATCAAAATATCTAGCCACATTTGGGAAACAGCTCGTTGCGCTGCTTCGATCTGCTCAGACATTTCTGCCTCCAACTGTGCTTTCACTTCTTCCGTTGGATAAAGATAAAGATCTTCTCCATCTTCTTTTCGATGCAAGATCGTATTCCCCATCCTAGTCTGCAAGGCGAATTCTTTCGTTCGGTTGTTATCACTTTCCAAAACGACCTCACCACGTGTATTTAAATAGTAAATACCCGATTCAAACCAATCACTTGAAACTTTATAGGTTCCATCAGTAGCCAACTCGATTTCTGTGTCATCTGGCAAATTAGTATACCATGTCCCACTGTAGATAGTGGCATTAAAACGATCTCTTGAGTCTCTCGTTTCTTGTACTGCTGCTGACGTGTCTGTAGCTTCTTTGGTACTTGATTGGGTATTGATCAATGAATACCCCACTAGACCAGCGATCACAACAACAAGCAAGCCAAGACCAATAATGATTTTTTTACCTGATTCCGTTTCTAAAAAATTCTTTAGCATAGTTCCTCCTTTCTAGATATCCTTTAAACCATTCGTTAACTACTTTCGGTTCTACCTCCCCTTTAAGGAAGACCATACCCCGAAATAACGTTACTGCCAATGGCATAAGTTCTTCTTCGCACTAAGTTGTCAGAATTACCCTCAATCACTTGAATAATGTTCCCGCCAGAATATTCAACGATTCCTACATGATCTTTTCCTGTTCTGCCACCAGCCCAATCAAAAAATACAAGATCGCCAGATTGCGGAACATAGCCTTCATCATGCGCTTTGAATTTGTCATTTTCTTCAAACCATTCTTTCATATCTAAAACACTCGATGTATTTGGGACTCGTCCTTGTTCTAAATAACCAGCTTCATTCGCTACCCAGGAAACGAATACTGAAGACCATTCGACTCGATGGGTGAAGCCTGCCCAACTCCAATACTTCTCACCATTTGGATTGCCAAGCTCTCTTCTGGCAAGTTCGGCTAATCGACCGGTATCTGCCATAATATTTCTTGTCACCATAGCGGTGTAAAACATGTTACCAAATACATAGCGCCAGTTATAGCCTAATCCCTGTGCGACGATATGATTAAAAGGTATCGTTTGGTTGTTACTTTTCATTTGTGCATACAGTCGGGCATCCTCAAAGGAATAAGGAGCATTCCTTCGAATCAAATCATCTAGATATTCTTCACCATAGTTATATGCTTGGACAGCTGCCAGCCCATTAAGATTATTAGTCTGTGCCTTTTTGATGAGGTGAGCAAAATATTCGACCCCTTTTTCAATCGATTCCTCTGGCGTAGTGATCCTATCGGGAGACCCTAATGCCAGTTGCGCATTCATGATATCTGGTTGAATCGTTTCATTCCCACCAGATTCTACCCAAATCATCGATAAAATCGCATTAGTATAGACTTCAATACGATGCTTACGCGTCTGTTCCTCCACTCTGTTTTGCCACTTGGTCACTGAGGCGGGAGGATTGATCAAGTTGCCCCGCAGACCACCACCATTGCGCATATACGCTAGATTGGTGTCATTACCAAAAACTAGCTTATCAATATAAATCGCTGGATAAATATCAGGATCTCGATGCCAGAAGCGATATTCTTTCATTGCAACCAATAAATTGCCATCAAATTGATTTCTTGTGTAACCAATTAAATCCCCCGCTTCTAATCTTCTCCCTCGTCTTACCACCGGATCAATATTGACATAGTAGGCATAATATAGACCTGTATATGTTTCTAATGCTGTGGTTACCGCTGCAGAACCATCTGTATGTCCAGCTTGATAAGTATAATCAATACTTTGCACAGTCTCAAAGGTCGTCGCATAAACCGGTGTTCCAGGCTCTGCATCTAGAGCAATTTCAAAGTGACCAGAATCCGGATTTCGTCTGCGATAGCCAAAATTATCCACAACCGTGGCATAGTTCATCTTGCCAAATGGATTGGCCATAAAGATTTTATCTTCAAAGCGGTCTTTCTCCATAATAGGGTAATATTTGTCGATCTCATCTTCATCAAAAGCAATGACTCGCCCATAACTTTCAGTGTTGCTCGAAATAATTCCATGTGAAAAGACCTCGACTTCAGGATTTGAATCAAACATCTCACCAATTGTTTGCACATTGATTTTAACAGTAGCAACATCTTTTCTCTCACGTCGTACTTCGGTATGTTCTTCTCCTGTTTCTTTATCTACTGTAACCACAACAGTTTCAACTTCTTTATCTTTTTCAATGACCGTCGTATAGTTGTAGACCATATCATGTAACGCATGGATTTCATCTCTTACTCTATAGACTTTGATTGGCTCTGGTGTGATTGGATGAGGCGCATCTTGAAAGACGGCATATGTCCGATAGCGAAAAGACCATGGAATCCAAACTCCAGTTTTTTCTGCGACCCTTCTGCGATACGTAGCAATAGCGATATTATCGATATCATAATCTTCAAATTTTGCATTCAGATAATAGATGTAGTTATCCCCATTAGATACATACATAAACTGCTCTGGATCAGACTGTATCCCGTTCACTTCAAAATAGACTTCATCATGCTCGGGGTTATCAACTAGCCGGTTGTAGGTTTGATAAACCTCTCGATTCTTATAAGTATCCAACCATGTCACGTAATGATACGCTTCAGTGATCATCATCGACTCTGTTTTTACGACAAATAAACTTAAAATCGTCGTCCAAAAAGAAAGGAAGATTGCGATGATCGAGATGATGACTGCCACGATCAGGATAACAACGATCAATTTCAATAGGATGGGCAATTGTAGAATAATCAGCATGGTGATGATAATTCCGACTAAGTTTAAGTTCCCTTCCTCATCTCGACCGATCTTATCAATGATCAAGTCTTTGATTTTATTTTTAAAAGGATTTTTAGGCGAAATTTGATTTTTTAACATGTTGTCTAATTTCGCCCGCATATTCCTCTTACCAGCAACCTTCTTTTTTCCTTCTTTTCGCTTAGTATTTCTCTTCTTTTTTTCCAACTGCTCATTTTTAGAAAGATGTAATGCTTTTTTGTCATTTTTATGACGAATCTTTGATGTGGTAGAGTTGACTTTCTCTTGTTGACTTTGTTTTTTTTCTAGATTTACTTTACTGTCGTATCCTTTGTATTCACTATCTTTCTTTTGTTTCTTACGAATTTTCTCATGACGCTTTTTTTTATTGAAACGTACTTGTGTGTTCTTTTTTTCTTTATTTTGTTCTTCGTTGTTGTTCGTCACAGGAGCAGGAACGCTTGTTGTATTGACTTTAGCAGGGGGTAACATTGACTCGTGTTGTTGCTGCTTTAATTGATCTCTTCGACTCTCTTGTACTCTTTTTCGACGATTGGCGCTCTGACTATTGACAGGTGTGTTCTCGTCAATGTTATTAGAAAATTCTTGCTCTAAATCATTTTTATCGTTTTTGTCTTTTTTACGCTGTTTGCTCTGAAAACTTGCTTGCTGTGATTTTTTTTTGATCCGGAGATTGTTCCCCTTCATCAACTTCATGAATTTTCGTTTTCGAGCGCTACTTATCGACTTATATCTTTTAGAACTTATTTTACTACCATGTACGACCATTTTTCTGTTTTTACTACTACTAGTCGTCGCGTTCTGACCTGCCCTGTTTTTGCCTAAAATTTTTGGATCAGCCACTGTCCTGTTTCCTTTCCCGCGTTCCTATTAAGTTTCTCCAGGTTTCGTTGACATCATCTTATACAGCTGGGTATCTTTTGGAAAATGATCATAAAACGGTAATGTGGTATCCCCAAATACCATCAGACCATATCCTTCTGGAGAGTTCACTACGTATTTTTCTTGTTCTTCTGAAATATCGAAAAGTCTAACTAATTGTGTACGGTCTGATTTTGCTTGATTCAGCATCATGATGAAATCACTATTCGACAACATCCGGCGAGCTAGATCGGACAATAACAATGTTTCGACGTTCTGAGTAATTCCTGTCGGGATCGCTCCCCATTTCCGCGCACGACTCCACAGTTCAAAGAAGTAATTCTCAGAATATTCATTTGTAAATAAAAGCTGCATCTCATCAATGTATAGCCACGTACGAACGCCTCGTTCACGGTTAGTCGTGATTCGATTCCATACTTGGTCCAACACGATCAGCATGCCCATCGTTTTCAACTGTTTCCCTAAATCCTTGATGTCATAGATCACTAAACGTTTGGTGATATCAACATTCGTTTCAGCTGAAAAGACTGACAAACTTCCTTCAATGTAGATCTCCAGATCCATCACTAATTGTTTCGCTTCATCTTCTTCTTGTTCTTTTAAAATATTATAGAAATCAATGAATGTTGGTGTACGATCGCCCAACACTTCATAAGTACGACGACAAACTCGGTCAATCAGTGTTTTTTGTGTGGAACTGAGTCCTAATGCGCCACCGATGATCAAGTCGAATAATGAAATCAAAAATTCAGATTTTAGTACAACGGGATCGGTGTCATCGCCATAGTTCTCGTTGATATCCATTGGATTGATCGTTGTCGGTGAATCACTGGAAATTTTTATGATCTCGCCATTGAAATTTTGACCGATGACAGAGTACTCTCGCTCGGGATCAATGATGATCACTTCATCTTCTGCATCTCGTAAAAGTACGTTTACGATTTCGCGCTTTACCGAGAAACTCTTACCAGACCCCGGCGTTCCTAGAACGAAGCCATTAGGTGCTTTTAATAATTTTCTGTCTAGCGAAAGAATATTTTTTGAAATCGCATTGACACCATAGTATTTTCCGTTTTCTTGAATCAAATCTGAAATCGTGAATGGAATAAAAATGGCGGTACTCGCGGTTGAAAGTGTTCGATCTAATGGAATCGCATTGATTCCTAACGGCAATGTCGCATTCAAGCCATTTTCTTGCATAAACTCTAGTTCAATCAGTTTGAAACCAAAGCGTCGACAAACAGAATTTATTTCATCGTGGACTTCAGCTAATTTTTCTGTTGTTGGTGAATGGAAGTGAATGGAGCCCGTGATCGCATACAATTTTTGTCCTCTATTTTGTAGATCATCCACCAGACCTTTTGCTTCTGTTAAGGAATAAGAGAGTTCATAAGAAAGCATCTCAAAATCATAACCACTTTGTAACGCCTTCTTTTGCTCATCGACTTTTTGTTGTTCCATAAAAGCTAATTTTGTCTTCACTAAATCAAACGCTTCATCTTGATCCATTGGTTCAATATGTATCGATACAACGATTTCCCGTGGAATTTCTAACATTTCAAAAAGAAAAGTATCTGATAATTCAGCAGGGTATTCTTGTAGATATAATGTTTTCGCATAGTGATCATCGATTTTTAAGTAGTTTTTATTCTCCTTAAATTCCATGACTTCAGGCAGTACCTCATTCACTTCTGACTTAGTCGTCTTGTCATTCGTTAATAGGATCTCTGCCATCATATGTAATAATTTTGTTTTTTCTACCTTTTTTGCCTGACTGCCCAAACGACTGGCAAACATTTCAAAACGATCTGCAACCATCTCTAATTCTTTTTGTGCAATCTCTAATGTAGGATGTTGTTGCACAAAGGTAAATAAGATCGTCTTCTTGAACCCATTTTTTTCTTCATCTAACTTCCTTGAAATGACTTGATTCATTTCTTCACGATATGAATCAAGGAAATCATTTTTTGCTTTGTAATAAAGGACCGATTGCAAATCAGCAAGCGGCCGCTTCTTTTTATATACAGTCAATTGCAACTTCGTCTTGCTACTTAATGAATTCAAAAAGTCACAATACTGAGAGAAAATTTCAATTTGATTGTCGTCAGAAGACAATTGATAGTTGATATCTTGTAATTCAAGTGTCAATGAATAGGTAAAGTCATCAATTTTGCAGATGCCACTATCATAAATATCTTCAAACCTAAATGTATCTCTAAAAGGATCGAGGTCTTCTTTCTTCTTAGGTTTAGGTTTACTAATAAATTGTTTCTCATCATCTTTTGATTTTTTTGTTGGTTTTAACGCCTTAAGCGCTTTTAGCTTCATCATGCTTCTTGCCCGCCTACATCTTCAATTTCTTTATTTATTTCTTCCTTGGGCTTCTTTTTTCGTGTACCTGGTGCCACGTGATACTTGAAAAATTGTTTAAGATAGATATCAAATGTTAAGCCATTCCTTTTGAACCATCCGAATGAGACGATTGGAATGGACGAAAGGATCATAAACCAGCTCGTGATCTCCATAGGGATTTTTAATCCTGCGATGAAAATCAAACTAATCAAGACATTTACTCCAGCTGCAATAGCTAAACAAAGCAGCTGCTTCAAATTCATTCCTGCAATCACTTTTTCCTTATATTCTTTAATATCCTTTGGTATCTTTACCTCAACTGCCATAGTTCCTCCTTACGATGCTGACATCAATGTTTTTGCCCATCCTTTAGTTTTGTTTACAGAAAGCAACAGTGCAATCATGTAAACTGTTAAACCTAAGATGATTCCGAAAATTCCTGATCCGACTTCTTCCATGATTCGATGGAAGATCGTTGGATAAATCACCAATACTAATGAAATAAATGTCCCTTGTAGTCCCAGAGCAGCAAAGTTTTTGAAAAATCCTTTGCTCATTTGAGAAAACTCCTGACTTGGCAAAGCACTCATCGGAATTGGGGCCATTGCACAAAATATATACATCTCCAAAAAGCGGAGATAAATGGTTACTTGAACTAATACGCGAACAACAAGTGATGCTAAAAATAAGATACACATCACGAGCAATACGACTAATTGCGACCACCAACTTAATTGAGATACTGCTTGTCTCACCGCATCTGCTGTATCTCTGACGGCGGAAGCATTTCCTATCTCTAAAATTCTAGTGGTTAAATTACCAGCAATGATCACCATGCCATCCAGAATGTCCTGAATCCTTAAAATAACTATGTAACAAATGACAAATTTAACAAATGCTTTGATGATCATCTCAAATCCTAGCATAGGAGCTCCACCTGCACCTTCAACTTTCGTTGAGATCTTCTGAAACTCTAAAAGAATAAAAATTGCTAGAATGGATAAAGCAAGTGGCCCAACTACGTGTTGCTGTAGTCGTTCCACTAAACTGTACGCATCATATATGTAACTTCGTAGATCCATTCCCAAAACGTTTTTCAAATCATCCCCATTAAGGAATGTCATGATTTGTTCAAAAATAGACATAATTGCAGATTCCATATGCTATACTCCTAATCTTCTCTTTGGCGTTACAATTATGGTAAAAACGAACCAATGTTGAATGAAGTAGCAAACCAACCTGCAGCAACTAGAATCAATCCACCACCAACGATCTGCCAGATTCCTTGTTGTAACTGAGGACCATTCTTATCTTTCAACGCACCGGCTAAGATAATCGTTCCCCAAATCAACCATAGACCGCCACCAATTAATGTAAACTGTGAAACCAAACCAAATACCTGTTCTAATAATTGTGCATTCATAATTTTTTTGATCTCCTTTGTGAAAGTAATTTTTTTATTTTATTTCATAAATTTAGTATATGCGAAATTCTCTATTTATATGTATCAGTTATTTCTATCATAAGAAATTTTAGAATAAAAGCACATGGAATCCTTTAAAAAAATAATGTTAAAAAGCTATTTATCAAGGTGATTCTAATGATATAGATGCGATACACCACTACAATTAACCAGCTATAAAAAAATTGATAAAACGTTATTCTTTCGGTATTATTTCTCCGTTCTTTCTACATACGACGAACTTTTCCCAGTCTGTTCTCCTCTGTGTACTTTTATTACGAAATAAAAAACACCACACTCTCTGTTTCCCATTCGAATGAAGGTGCTTTTATTCGTTACTGTAGAGAAGTCAACCTTCGTTCAGTTAGGCAGATAGATTTCGTTCATACATATAGGAATCTGTTACATCCCCTAACTTCTTATAGTGTTTATGCTTCATGATATCGTATTTCTTTGATAAAAACGGATGAACTCCTCGAATTTTTAATATACATTCCTGACCTTTAAGACTCGCCACTTCATCCGGGTCCATCAAGTTTCTTCCTAGTTTCTGGAAATTCTCACTAAAGGAACCATTGCTACCTTTCGTAACACTTGTATTTCTTTGCTCGATCGTTTGTTTCCCTAGCAATTTTGAGATATATTCATGAGTACTTTGTTCCATTCCACCTAAATATAAAAAGACATCACTTGTACCAATGATTGTTTCCCAAGTATCTTTATATAAGGTTTTTAACTGACTGATATTTTGTAGAATGACATTCGTTGAGATTTCACGACTTCGAATAACCGAAATCACTTTTTCAAAATCAGGGATTTGCCCAATATTGGCAAACTCATCTAGGATACAACGTACATGGCAAGGCAATCTTCCTTTATAAAAGTTATCTGCTTTGTAAACTAACATATCAAATAATTGCTGATACATCATGCTGGCTAAAAAGTTGAAACTGGTATCTGTATCAGGTAGTAAGATATAGAGAATCGTTTTGACATCGCCGACTGTATCTAGTTCAAGTGTATCTTGTGACACTAGCTCCTTGATGCTTGGGATATCAAATGGTGACAACCGCACGCCTAGACTGACTAAGATACTTTTCGTCGTTTTATCACCAGAAAGTTTAAAAATCTTATACTGTGATACCGCAAAGTTCGTCGGATCTTTTTGTTCCAACTCATTGAATAATATATCTAAAGGACTGACATAGCCAGGCACATCTTCTTCGATATCAGCTAAACGTACTAATTCGATCACATTCCCTAGCGTTCGATCTTCTGCGGTCACTTCTTGGATCAGATAACTGAAAATAGCCATTAATAGCGCTGTTTCAGCCTTTTCCCAAAAGTCATCTCCACCTTTTTTATCTGGATTGGTCGTATTTTTGATCAGATTGTTTACGATTTTAAGAATATCATCCTCTGTTTGAATATATTGAAACGGGTTATACTGATGGGTATCTCGTCGGTTGATTAAGTCAAAAATCTTGATTTGATATCCTGCTTCTTCAAACATTTTGCCTGTTTCAGCTAATAATAAACCTTTAGAATCACTGACTACATAAGAGGAATGCATTTGCATCAAGTTCGGTTTCACATAGAAACGCGTCTTACCACTACCTGCTCCTCCAACGACAACGACATTTTTATTACGGTTGAAATTATCGTTACGTGTGATTTTCATACGGCCAGACAACGATAAGCTCTCGCTCTTCGTCAACAAAATATTGAAGTCTTTTTTCTTATCAAGAAATGCACGGATATCGCTGTACTTCCCCCAACGCGCACTTCCGTATTCTTCATTAGGACGTGTATTCTTTTCGTCAAACGTCTTATATAAAACAAAGAGTATATAGGAAATAGCAGCCACAGCTGCTATCCCTAATGACCTCAATTCATATTCAAATCTTGGGGAAAATCTGGAAATTTCTTCAAATGTTCGGTTAAATGCTGTTAGTAAATTATCTGCAAATGATAAATTCCCAGTATTTTCTGCTAAAAATAAATAACCAACGCGATTACCAAAATAAAGCAGAATACTAATTACTAACACATGCACTACCATAAGCTGCCGGGAATTTTTCAAATTTTTTTGTTTCCTTTCTGTTGAAGTTATTTTTATAATTGTGTGGTTCTAGTTTTCTTATTATTCTGAACTTTGGCTTGATTCTGAGCTTGTTGAGTACGTGCTAAGCTATTTCGTTGAGCGGACATATCCAATGAGTTTCTTCTCACTACTTCAAAGCTTGCCTGACGCCTCTCGTTTGGAATTGTACCTGGGAAACTTGCACGACGTTCGATTGTCGGATTCCCCCTGTTTGTCAGTGTCACTGATTCTTTTGATCCAGATGGTGTTGGGTCCACCTTCGCCTGTGATGTGCTCGGCTGAGGTTGATTGCTCTCTCTTGGTTTCATCTCTATGACTTTCGAATCTTTTGTTATCTCCGAAGTTCGTTCAGATCTTTCTGTTGTTTTTTGTTGCTCATTGGTCTGGACATGTTCAGGTGCTTTCGCTTTTTCATCAAGACCAGCAATCGCAGTTACCTTATCCCGAAATTCTTTTGAGTCTAAGGTTACACATTTCCCTTTCTCCTGGACATCTAATCCTCGCTCGTTGATTTTTTCTGCATGTTCTAAATTCTCTTTTTTGGCTACTTTACTTTCAATTCGTTTGAAAACAAACTTGTCTAATAACTGGACACCTATTCCGATGGCAACACCAATCAATGCTACCGCACCTAATTGTAGTAAGAATGGTGCAGCCATAGTAGTCGCGAGTGCTGGTACAAGAGCGGCTACGGCAAACATGCCCCCTACCCCTAGAGCGAGCGGTACTGCCAACATGATGAATAAGGACATTTTATTTTTCATCACATAATCGAACGCACGTTTAGGTGCACGTTTCGTATATTCCCACGCACGTTTTAACCTTGATTGTTTCTCTTCGATTTCGACTGTGTTTGGCCCTTCTTTCGTTGCGCCTTCTTTGGTTACCCCGTCTTTAGTTGGTGCTTCCATTGTTACAACTTTTTCTTTGCCTTTTTGTTCCTTAGAATCGATTCCCTCTTTTGTTACCTCAGATTTCTCTATACCTTCTACCAGTTTCTCATTTACTGGTGTGGCATCTTTCGTTTGTTCTGCCGGCTGTTTTTGCTTTACAAAAGGCATCTTTTCTCGGAATTTCTGTCGAGCGATCGTCAACCCACGAGCAATTGGACCAAATACTTTCGGGTATTTTTGGACTAATTTATTGAATAATTGAGGAATTTTCTTTTTCGCATAAATAATTGCTTTTGAACCAAAAAAACTGGCAGCAACAAAACCCACGATCGCGTTCAAAAACTGCTGACCAAAGATAGCCAAGGAAGTCGACGGTAAGATAGAACTTATCCAAGACATACCAAATGGTAACATCGCAATTGGCCAAAGATTCAATAACCAACGCGCAGCTCTGATTTTGTGTGAATTACGGAAAAAAGATTGTTTCAACTTTGAATGATCTAATCCATTCAATTCTTTCGTTTGTTCTTTTATCCCACGCGTTTCTTCTTGCAAACTTTTGATATCGGCGTCCATCTGTTTGATACTTTTAGTAGGAAGGTCTTTCATCATTTCTTGCGTTTTTGCCGGATCACTTAAATTTATTTGGATTGCATTTAGTGTTAGTTTATCGTTTTCAAGGCGTTGCTTTATACCGGCATGTTGCTCGGGTGAGATTCTATCGCTTTTCCGTGCACGCTTTAGCAATTCTTCATAATTCTTTATTCTTGCCTTTAATAGTTCCTCTTTTGATTGTAAATTTTCAATATATGCTTGAGCAAGCTCTGCTTTTTTGCTATCAAGATTCTCAGTGACAACAGGTTCTTTTTTCGGTTCTTCAACCACTGGTTTTTTTGGTAATTCTGGTGTTGGTTCTTTGACGATTGCGTTGACATCGATCGGATGGGGTGGCTTTTCAGCAACCGGGCGATCGATTTGATCCTTGCTTGCTTCCTTTTTTGGTTCTTCGACGATGATCGGCGTCGGTTCACGCTCAACCTTTGGTGAAGCAATCGTTGCTTCTTGGGTAGTCTGACTTGGAGCCGTTGTTTCCTTCGCTTGCTCTGCTTTTTCAAGTATCGGCTTGATGATTTCCGTATCAACTTTCTCGCTGTAGGCAATCAGTCCTTTTATCTCAGCAATTTCCGTTTTGTATCCTTCTTTGATTGCGTCAATCCCTTGCCATTTTGAGACTAATACTGCTGGTGAATCATTTAGTGTTCCTGCAAATTTAGTGAACGATTCTGCACGTTGTATTGGTGGCTGTGGAACAGGTACCAATTGTTCCACAATTACACCAGCATTAGTTAATTGTACTCGCAAATCTTTCTGGATATCCTCAATTTGGTTTACTTTCTCTTGCGCTGACTTAACCTTCTGACCCAGTACTTTTTTATTGTGATTTTTTAAAGAAGTTCTCTCTGTTCTTAGTTCATTAACCTTATCGTCTTTTTCTTTCAGTTCCTTAGCCTGATTATTCATATCTAGTCTATATTCTTCTTTATAGAGCCTTCTAAGATAAATCAAGGGATCAAGTTCCTTAGAATTCTTTGTTGACTCGAATACCTTCTGCTTAAGTTCAGGATCCATTAACTGGCTCTGGTACATTTGCATGTTTTTTTGTTCAGTGAGCAATGTTCCTTGTTTCGTAGCATAATCAACATCAATTTTCTTTTGTTTCTCAGGAGCAATCGCACCGATTACTTTGAGTACCTCTATATCGCGTTCCAAACGAGCAATTTCTTGTTCAATATTGTTACGCTTCAGACCTTTAGTGAAGTTCTCTAGTTTCTTTGTGAACACTTCATCAAATACATCATCGAATTTGAGCCCTCGGCTTTCTTGTCTGATTATTTCATTATTAGGAGAACTAATGATTTTGTTGATTGCATTGGAATTATTGTATGCAAAGATGTTCAGAAATGTTTCATTGAGCTTACTAATATTTTTACTGCTATCTATAAGCGGTTTTTCTTCTGGCTGCTGTCCTTCTACTGGCTGACCTTCTGTAGACTTATTTTCTGTAGCCATCTTTTAAACCCCCTTCTTTCTCATTTTTCGATTCGTCATCTTGTGTGTCCTGTCGCTAGCGATTGACTGGAATGGAGACCACGTAGACTCGCTCGTTGTTGCGCTTGTGACATTCGTGTATTCAAGCGGCTTTCTTGTGAAATATTTGAACGGGCCGCTGTACGCTCTAGGCTATTGTTCTGTTGAGGTGTTATAGTATCTTCACGTGAATTTTTGAGCGCCCTTCTTTCTCTTAGTTTGCTCCATCCCTTTTTACCCATCTTAACGATCAACCTGCCAAGAGTCTTACTAATCAACCAAAGTGCTTTAAAAGCCAATTCTGCTGCTTTGAATGCTGCACCATAAACAGTAAATAATAAACAAATTGCTAACTTATTCATTTCACTTTCAGCTCCCTTTATCCAAATATACCTCACTTAATCAACGCTAAACGGCGTGTGTATTAAGCGTACCTGAGTTTTGACTTCTCCTATTATCTATTTTTTCAAAATTGATAAAAAGATGAAACAACCTCCCAACATAACGATTCTTGTCAAGAAGAATACAAACACTGCTCGAAGTTGTTCCAAAAAATAGATGTCGGTACTTTCGAAATCTTTAATATTTCGGAAGTAATCCGATCAAAATTCAAGGATAGATCGGTTAAAATCAAGTCATATTGATTGATCAACTGGTAATCGATCGAAAAAACGTCTTTTTCATAGATATCAATATTTTTTAAAAACGGATGCTTATGTAAAATCAAATTTTTATATAGAAGGGATAAGCCCATCTCTTGAGAGCTTAATAATAAAATCGACTTTTCTTGTATTTTGGGTTCGATCATTCGTAACAATTCATTGGAAGAAATAATCAATTCCAGTAATAATTCTTTATGTAATAGTTTGCTTTGTTCGACAAAATCTAGTTGGGCGATCCGCAATGATTTTTGATAGGCTTGCCAGATCTTAGGATTGTTCTCCATCATTTTTTTATAAAAAATATCGGCATAGCTTACTTTAAAGATTGCTAGTTCTTTATAAAAATTGATAAAGTCAAAAAAGTATTCGATCTGACCAGAATCGATCGTCATATCAATTGCTAATAAACTGTAAAAGCTTTGAAGAAAACTTTTGATATTCTGTACTAATACTTGGTCGCGATGTTGCACCTCTGTAAACATCAACCCAAAGTAAGAGGTAAGGATATTTGAAACATTTTTATGTGTGACATTGAACTTGTATTTTTGGTTCATCAGTGTGCAAAAGACTCGATCACTTTGAATAATTTCTAAGATCGTCTCTACGATCTGCTCATTGTCAATCAAATCCTTCTCAGGAATAATATGGTTATTTCCAATGCGGATAATCGATGAGTAGATATAATACACCGAATAAATCACTTTAGGAGTGCTAACCGTCCTTTTTTGTGCTTTTAGACAACGGCGGAGCATCTGATAGATCGTATCAAAATAGGGAAATTCCTTGACTTTATAAATTTCCTTGAACATACTAGCAAATAATCGCCGGATCTCAATTTCATTTCCAGTAATCGTTAATTTGTTCTCTAAATTGATTTGGATATTGATTTTTTCTTTCAAGAAATATGTATTGATTTTCGCGACGATTCTACGAATACTCGTTTTGCTTAAAAATAATTTCGTCGCGATTTCAGAAAGCGAAGGTTCTGAAATAAATATGTACTTTAAAATTTTTACATTTGTCGAATTATTAAGTATCCTTACAAATATATCATCTAAATTCAACTTCTTAGGTATCGAAAGCGACACCTCTTTATACTGATTCGTTTCAATCCGAGCAGGAAAACAAGCGGTATTGAAACTATCGATATCTGCAGCAATCGTTTTGTCTGTAATACTCAATTCCTTAGCCAAATCACTAATATTCGATGATTCGATATTGAGTAAGTAAAGCAATGAAATTTGCCTTTCTAATTGTTTTTCAAGTACACCCATAGTCAACAAGCTCCTTTCTTTTAAAAAACCTATAATGTATCGTACAGCTTTTTCGATAATTTCATAATATTAGTTTTTCTGTTTTACAAAAAACAAGTTCAAATATCAGATTTTTAAAATGATATAATGTAGGTTTAATAAATAATACAACCAGACGACCAAAGACGTCTATGTTATCCTTAATTCTCTTCTGATTGGTTCATAAAAAGCGTTACGTGGAAATAAAAAAACATCGATCGGAAATATTCATTTTTATGGCTAACAATAGTGAACTTTAGTTATTTATCCTACCATCTTCCGTTTTTTTATAGAAAAAGGAATTATTAAATAAAAAGAACAATTTCACTTTTAAATAATCAACTATTATTATAAAAAGAAAAAACTCGAATAATTAGAAAAGTATGATAAAATAATGTTTATAAAATGAACAAAGGATGTGAAATAACAGATTTTCTAATTTTAGAAGATCTGAAAAGTATGATAAAACGAACAAATATGCTTGAAAAGACTTCTGAAAGACAAATCAAATTAGCTTTACTCCTAGGGATGGCTGCCATTGACTGTACGACATTGGCGGAGCAACTCGAGGTTACAAAAAAAACATTATTAACTGATATTGTGTTTTTTAACCATACATATGCACCAGTGTGTATTAATACGGATCAGTATCAAGTGGCTTCTTTATTATTGCCACCTGAGATCAATTTAGAAGATTTGATCAAACAAATCCTCAACCAATCGACGAATGTCCAAATATTACAGATGATCTTTGAAGTAGAGCCAACGTTATCCAAATTGGCAAATAAATTATACCTAAGCGAAACAAGTATTCGCCGGATCATCGCAAATATCAATAGTTATTTCTGTGAGATCAATGCGCCTTTATCGATCCAGATCTCATCGAAACTCCAAATCATTGGGGATGAACAATATATCAGGCAATTCTTCTGTAGTATGTTTCGCGAGCAATTTACACCACAGCAATTGCCACATTTTTATCACATATTCGATGTTTTGCAGCGTTACTATAAGAAACAGGCAACGCCTAAAACAATTAGTACATATAAAATCATCATCAATAGTTTTTATCTTTACACAGCAATCATTCGTATTGGACAAGGTCATCTGATCTCAGAGAGTAAGGGAAATCCAATCAATGATCCTTCTTTTTACGATTTAATAAAAAATAATACGGTATTTTGTTCGATCATTGAAAAAGAATATGGGTTCAATGTGACATCAACGAATGTATCGAATCTATTAGATCCAAAAATCTATTATCCTTGCATTCAATCAACAACTGGCAATCATGAAGAGTACCAACGTATTCAGCGATTCTCGGAATACTTCTATCGTTCGTTGTCTCAAGACTTTTCTTTGAACTCGGAAGGTATCCAGCAATTAAGTGAGCTGATCAATTACAATAAAAACCGACAATTTTTTAAAACAACCTATATACAGATTTTATCTGAAATTCTATTTACACATTCACCACAGATATTAAAGGCATACAATCAAGCCATTGATCACGCTGGTTTATTGACGATCAGACGAAATCAATTACTCTATGAAGAGTTATTACTCGAATTGATTTCTTTATCGCCTTCGTTGTTGACAACCGTTTTTCCTTACAAGAAAAAGGTATCTATTTTGATTGTGTCCTATCAGGAAGAAAGAACCCTTGCATTGTACAAGCAATTGTTATTCAAAAAAATTCCTGCAATCCATATGATCCATACATATACTGACAATATCTTTCAAGTGAACTACGATACAGTAAACCAATATGACTTAGTTTTAACAGATATCGAACTGAATCAAGCAAAAACCAAAGCAAAAACAATTAAAATCTCTAAAATACCAACGACTTCTTTTTGGAACAATATTGAAACAGTACTTTATCCATAGTTTTACTCACTAAAAAAAGCAGACGGCTTGCGTCTGCTTCAGATTGTAGACAAA
>NZ_JAFLWG010000046.1:0-7591 GCF_017316315.1 Enterococcus sp. DIV1298c
TTGACGCCACGAACAGAAGCAGGGTGGCGAGTAAAAGGTGAGTTGCCACAAGTGACGGTGACAGAACAAGTCCAAACAGTGACGATCCAATACGAGCGACAAACCGGAGGTGCAATCACCGTAAATCATGAATTCATAGGCGATTCTTCTCTGAATACGAGCGAAGTGATTACAGATGTTGGGAATGTGGGTGATCTGTTTGAATTGACGCCACGAACAGAAGCAGGGTGGCGAGTAAAAGGTGAATTGCCACAAGTGACGGTGACGGAACAAGCACAAGCGGTGACGATCCAATACGAGCGTAAAGTCGGTGGTCAAGTAGCCGTTAATCATATTTTTGAGGAAGCACCTGAAAAAAATCGAATGGAAATTCTACTTGGAAAATGGGGAGAAGCTTTTAAGGCAGAGCCAATGGAAATAGATGGTTGGGAAGTCAAAGAAATCATCGGGCAACCTACTGGTGTGTTTACTGATGATGAGCAAGAAATAAAATTCATCTATGTCAAAAATGAAGAGACCTCAGAAAAAGAGGATGGTAAACCCAATGATAAAGAACCTGAAACAAAACCTGAAACAAAACCAGGGAAAGAGGTAAATAACAAGAAACCATCAATCGAAAAAAATGATGGGGTCAAAATCAGAAGAAAGCAAGAGAATCGTTCATTACCAAAGTTAAATGGTCAAGCAGACATTTATTTAACTATAGTAGGAACATCTATCGTCGCCTTTGTCCTATGGAAAAAGCTAAAAAAAGCAAACTAAATTTAAAAACCAATGAGGACACTCTACTAGTTTAAAGGAGGAATTCGATGATCACAAATGAACAGCCAGATCCAGAGGTAAAGATGCTACAAAAAACATCCCTGAAATCACCCAAAATTGGTTTTATGGGACTGAAGTATTTAGGAAGATTTGTCGTCAAAGTAACGAAGATGATCAAAAATAGAATCACAAAAAAGAAAGAAAAAGAGCAATCACCAATAGAAGCATCTGCGAATACGACGAAGTCAGCAAAAAAACAACCTGTCAAAATGGAAGCTTCAAAAGAAAAAGCTCCTGTTGTAAAAAATATTGCAACAAAAACCAATCGGAACCTTTTTCAGTTTTTATACAAATTAGGAGCGAACTTCATGAAGTTTGATCTTTTGAAAAGTATAAAAACATTGGGTATCAGCGCAACATCTCAACAACGAAGAATTAAATCTGCCGAAGCTAAAACGGTGAAGGCGGCCAAACAACAATCTGTTTCTAAAATCAAAAAATTAAGTTTTGCTTCAGTAAAAAAAGAGGCAATCAGTAAAAGTAATAAAATCAATCAGTTGTCTAAAAATAATCAATTAACAAGAAGACCGTCGTTGCAGCGATCATAAAGAATTTTTAAGTATCATTTTGGGACATCACGATTGGAGGAGAAATAATGGAACATGATCGTATGCGTGATGAACAACGAAGAGTAGGCCGCGAAGCCAAGCGAATCCAAACAATGAAGAGGATAGAAGAAAACAAGAGAGAACAAGAACGAGTCTATTTAGAGAGTGTCCGATCATCAGAGGGGTTCAAACGTTCGTTACAAAAGAAGAAGAAAAAATAGGAAATAAGTCATTTTGTTCATGGATAATATCACGAAGATAGTTAAAGGATTTCTTTAAGAAAGTGGGAATGACAATGGATGAACAACTCGTAAAATTAAATCAAAGAATTGAACGTATAAAAGATATAAATGATCCTGAGTACGATCGCTTAGTAGCAGAGAGAAATAACGTGCGACAGCTGATCGCTGCACGAGATCAAATACAGCCGATTGCTTCATCAAGTTCATCGAGAGATACTGAAGTAAAAAATGATCCTGAGAAGATTGAGAAATTAACAGAAAAAATTTCAGAGATACAAGCGAAAATAGATCGCCTCAAAGATATGAGTGATTTCCGCTATGATGAATATGAAGCAGAAAAAGCAAAGTTAATCAGAGAAAGAGAAGCAGAAAGAATTAAAATTGGTAAAAGTAGTAAATTGAAAAAAAGTACAGATTTGTCTAGCCAAATGAAAGAGATGTCGCCAAGCGTTCGAGCAGATTTAAAAAAAGCAAAAAAAATGATCCATCGTGATCTTGACGAGCAATTTGAAAAATTATCTGTTTTTTTTGATCAGTATGGTTCATCAAAGGATGAAAAAAACATCAAGGAATTAGGTAATAAAATCGAAATGCATAAAAAAAGATATGACTTTAAGATGGATTCTAGTTTTAATGACGCGAGTTTCTATGGCAAGTTCAAGCAACATGAAAAACAAAGTGAATTAGCGCTTAATAACTTTATCGAAAACTGGAAAGAAGATCAAGCTTACTATCGAAATACTCATTCCGTTTTTGAAAAAATTCATGAGTTAAAAGAAAACATCGTAAAAAATCATAACTTAGAAAAGTACAGTATGAAACTCAATACGAAACAAAATGAATTAGCCGAATTAAAAAGTAAAAAACAACGAATCAATTTTTTTAGTAAGTATATTTTTAACCGGCAAAAATATCGCCAATTAAAAAATCAGATCAATGAATTGAAAAATGATTTAGATATTGTACAGAAAGCTCGATCGTTAGCTATGAAAGGAGATCATGCAAAAGCAGAGGCTTTATTCAATGTGAGTGATCGCACGGGGACTTCACATGAAGTGAAGCAACGAAGACTGACTCAAAAAACTTTACCCCCTTCCTTAGCCACAAGTATTCCTAGTCCTAGTAAGCTACAAAACAAAATGGAGGCAAGCATAAGCAAATCAGCAGAAATCATGCAACGCAAGAGTTCAGAGAAATTACGTAGTTCTTCCCCTAAAGAGCAACGTGTATAAAAAAGTATCTCTAATTGATAAAAATTTTATCAATTAGGGATACCAATGATTAATTGTCTGACGAATCGTCACGTTGTTTAATTATAAGAACTCTAACAAAGAAAAAATATTCGCTTATTGCAATAGCTAAAAGTTAAGGAGTACCAATGAAAAGCAAAATTAATAGTAATAAAACAATCATCTTAATGACCGTAATTGTTGTTCTTTTGACCCATCTGCCTTTTCATTTTGCCTATGGATCAGAAACTAGTGAATCCGCTCCTGAAAACCAAAACGATCTAGGTTTAGGAATAGAGAGAAATGCAACAATCACATTTGAAGCAAGTCCTTCAGAAGGTGGTAGACCTATTTCTATGCCTCATATAACTCCGCCAGGGGGAAGTTTATTATACACTATCAGTGCAAATCCGAACCAAGGGTTTCGTTTTGTTCGATGGGAGCTAATCAATGGAGGGAGTGCTTCGATAAGCAATCTAAATGCAGAAACAACAAGTCTTAATATTGCTACAGGAGGCCCTATAGGACCACCAGTGCATGAGACGGTAACGATACGAGCAATATATGAGAGGGTTTACAACTTAAATTTCCAATCTTCTCCAAATGCTGGAGGAAATCCAAGAGCGGATCAAACAATACTTTCGCAAGGTGAAACGACCACGATCCATGCCAATGTTTCGAATGGATATCGCTTTGTTCAGTGGGAACCTGTTTCTGGAAACACGACTATCGCTAACCGAACGAGTCCAAGTACGTCTATTACGATGGGGGCAGGAGATACGACGATTCGAGCAGTTTACGAACAAATCACCCATAGTTTGAGCGTGCAAGCCAACCCGGCGATTGGTGGCAATCCCACGGCTTCAGCCTCATCTGGTGTACAAGGAGCAACCATCAATTTGAACGCGAATCCAGCGGTCGGATATCGGTTTATCAATTGGCAGTTTCAAACACAAAATGGCGCAATAATCACGAACAGTAATCTTGCCAATACCAGTTTACGGATGGGGACGGGTCCTGTGATCATCCAAGCTAACTATGAACGCTTGCAACAAGGTAGTGTCGTTGTACGTTATTTGGATGAAGCAGGGAATGAGTTAGCACAAAGTGATATTTTATCAGGATTTAGCGGTGAATCATATCGCACAGAAGCAAAAGAAATCGAAGGTTGGGAGTTGGTTGCTACCCCAGAAAATGCAACAGGTGTTTTCACAAATGTTGAGCAGACAGTCACTTATATCTATCGGAAGAATCAGGAGTTATGGGGAAGCGTTCCATGGGAATACGACGAGGCAACGAAAACCATCCACTTGTATGGAGGGATAGCTGGATCGGTCCCAGAAGCACCTTGGAAAGTCCATTCAGAAGTTGAAATTATCGCTGTCACCAACGAGGTACTTTTACCGGAAAATAGCGCATTTCTTTTTAGCGAGGCAAGGCAATTGGCAAGTATTGAAGGTGCAGGAAACTTTAATACATCTAGGGTAACGAATATGGATGAGATGTTTGCACATACTTCGGTTCTAAAAGAGTTAGATATCAGTCAGTGGGATGTCTCAAATGTTACCAGTATGAATTTTACATTTGCTTGGATGAGCAATTTAATAAAGTTAGATGTTAGTCAATGGGATGTGTCTAATGTGACGAATATGAGCCACGCATTTGCTTGGACATACAACTTGGAGGATATCGATGTCAGTCAATGGAATGTTGAGAATGTGACCAGTATGACGAATTTATTTATGTCTTCCTCTTCACTAACTGAATTAGATTTGAGTAATTGGGACACAAGAAATAAAGATATTAGGGGTATGTTCTATCTTGCATCAAGACTTTCATCCCTTAAATTAGGAGAAGAATCAGTTATCGGAAATACCAGCTTACGAAATATCGTTCCTACAGCGGAGTATACAGGCCGATGGGTCCTTGAAGAAAGTTTGGATAGTTCCGTTCGAACAATCACGTTTGAGAATTCAAATGAATTTATGGAAAATTATGACGGAAATCATCCAGGAACTTATGTGTGGGAGCGTTTTCGTCCGGAAGAATTGGTGGCAGTATTAGACCCAATTAGTGATCAATCAACTGCAATCACTGGCTGGATGACAGAAGTAACAGATATGCGAACAATCACCTATCAAAATACAGCGGGACAAACAATGACTGTGACTAACGAATCGCCAAGGATCAAGTGGGGAGAATACCAAGATCCCGATCAACAGATTCGTCAGTTTGAGATACCCTTGGAAGAAAATGAGCGGTTAGCAACAGATACACAGGTAACACTCAGTCTATCTAAACCTTCCGTAGAAACGACAGGTGATCTGACTATTGATGAAAAGGTAATCAAAGGAATCGACTATACTGCAAATAACTTCACATTAGATCGTTCTAAATTAGAAGGGCTAACCAGTGAAGCAGAACTGCATGAATTGATTCTGAAAGAAAGTCAAGCATCAGCACACGATGTTTTATCACAGGCCGATCAAAGTCAGGAAATTAAAATAGTGGCTACAGATTTAACAAATGGCGAAGTAGAAGATGGGACATATTTTGCCACCTTGGAAGTAGGGAACAAAGCCTATCAGTTTTCACTAGGCATTGATGTAAGTTCAAAGATCCATCATCTAAAAGTTTCGATTCCAACTAAAATGATGTTTGAATCACTCTATCAAGGAGAAGAAACCAATCGTGAATTTACTAGTCCAGATTACGAGATACGTAATCATTCGAATCTTTCGGTCGATACGTATGTCAATCAATTTATTGTTGAGGAGGATGCAGGGATCACCTTGCTAAAGGAAAATGAAAATCCTTTAGATCACACTTATCTGCAAGATGGACAAGTGAAAAAACTTTCTGATATCAAGCGACCACTGATGGAATTACAAGTGAGCTCTAATGGAACGAACATTCCTTTGTATGAACGAACAAGTGAGCAGCGCTTAGCTCAAGTCGCGCCAAATACAAGCGTACCTTTCTATTTAACTGGTCGATATTATGGCCCATACCCTAAATGGATCTCGGACAATGAATATGAACAAGGTGGCTATTATGAAGACTCGTTAGTTCCAATTTATCGTCTCATTTTACGATTTGTCCCAAGAAAAATATCTGAGATCAATCCTGTAAGTGAATAAAAATGACTAGGAGACATTTAATCAATGAAAGAACCAAAACGTGCCAATCGGCAGAAAAAACAACGAAAGAAAGTTGTTACCTTGTTACTTATTTCTTTGACTATTCTTGTTATTGGTAGTTGGTATTGGTTCAGTCAAAAAGATCCTGTCCCTGTTATCAGTGCAGAATTACTACCTGAAATCAGTGATGCGAGTGATCAACGGATCTCTAAGCGTGCACAAGAAGTAGCAGATGCTAATTATTTCACTTTGCAGATCAACCCAGAAGCAGTTTTTGAAAATGGCAGGAGTCGTGGATCGATCGAAATCGTCAATCCTGGCACGAATGTTTATCCGATTGCGGTCGATATCATGCTCGCTGACACGAAAGAAGTGATTTATTCTTCTGGCGCTATCTATCCCAATCAATTGGTTGAATCTGTCTATTTGAAGAGGCCATTAGAAAAAGGCGAATATCCAGCGACAGCGACAGTCAATATCTATGATCCAGAAACCAAAGAAAAGCAAGGAATAACTGAAGCAGAAATAACTATATTAATCAATAACTAATCCAATTTAAGTGAGGCTACCAAAATGAAGAGAGCAACAAAATTAGTATTAAGTATTCTAACAGTTACGGGAGTGTGTATGAGTGGAGCTACCGCTTTTGCTAATCCACTCCAAACAATCGATGGTCGAGAGGGTACAACCTCGGGAGATATCACTATAAAGGGGATTATTGGTGAATTTGATAATACAAAGCCAGGTCCGAACCCAGAAAATTTAGATCGATGGATCAATGTGACAATACCAACAACAGCCATTTTCCATACAACAGAAGAATCTGAGCATAAAAAGATTACTTCTCCTTCTTACCAAGTGACAAATCATTCTGCGCTAAGTGTGCGGGCAACAGTCTCGAATGTCACAGAAATCAAAGAGATGAGTGAAGTGGATCGACTGACGATCAACACGATCGAATTATTTAACAAAGGAGTTTCGACAGTGACAGCTACGCCTTTATTTACCCTGTCAGGTAATCAGGGGAGTAATACAGTAGGAAACTTCCAGTTTATTGGAGATGCGACACCAAAAAACGCATCTGTAGAAAGTAATCCGAGTTTTAACCTCGTATTAAATTTTGCGGTAGAGGCATAAAGTGAATGGAAAATCTACTATCAGATAGTAAGATGGGGAAGACTAGAAATAAAAAATGGCAAGTTTTATGTATACTAAACATGCTTCTTATTATCAGCTTATCATTTTCGACCATAGTCAAGGCGGAAGCAGTGCAATCCGATCATACGATTAGCGTATCTGGTACGATTGGGACGACCTTTGAAGAGCAAAACGAAGCAAACGAACATAAGACTTTAGTCGCCGATCTTTCTGGGGTAAGTCAAAAAAAACTACCTGAAACAGGAACAATAGGTGATCAACGAATCGTTTTCTTAGGCTATCTAATCATTTGTATTTGCGGAGGAGTTATCTTGTTTTGTAAAAAACAAAAGTATCATATTAAATGAATGAAATGATAAAGATAGCAGAAAAGTAATCGTTGAAAAATGACCGAATAAGAGCAAACAAAAAAGCCATCCTTTCCGGATGGCTTCAGATTGTAGACAAAGTAC
>NZ_JAFLWG010000047.1:0-15883 GCF_017316315.1 Enterococcus sp. DIV1298c
GTCTAGTTTATTTACTTCATAAATATTTACTATATCCCAATTCACCTTTATTTAACCTCCTAATGCTTGAATCAGAGTTAATTTTGAATGCAACTTTGATATAATTTCTTTTTTACTTTTTAAAGGCATCAATATCACTATAATATTTAGTTTATTTATAAGAGGATGCTCCTTACTTTTTTCATCAAATCTTTTTTTTAATTTATAAACTTCATCTTCAAACTCTTTAGAAAATTTTTCAAAATCTAATTCATATGAATCCAGTGTCGATGTTTCGTATGCACAAAACATCGGAATTACTATATTATTTAGTTGCTCCGAGAGACTTGTATATCTATTCAACAATTCAATCCAATGTTCAGAATCAAATCCCATAGAATCCAGCATTTCATATGAATCTGTTATTCTTTTGGATATTATATTGAATTCACTATTAAAATAATCCGTATTAAAATGTTCAAAAAGATCTTGTGCTAGTGCATCAACTCCATTTATTCCACTTGTGTATATCTTAGACTCCCCAAGCCAAAGAGTCATACTTTCAGTATTAATATGTATAGAATCAAAGCCATGAACAGCGTGTCCGAATGAATCTTTAAAATGGATTTTAGCTATCAAGGGATTAGTATTAAATAAATACTTTAAAATTGAATGAAGAAATAATTCCCCAAATTCACCTCTTCTTAAATATTTATTATCAAATTTATCATCAATAGACTCACCTTTTTTATACATTTCTGCTACTTCTCTGTATTCAGTTATCTTATATATTGATTTTGCTGCCTCAACTAGAGTATTTAAAATCTCATCTTGAGGAACATTTTCACCTCTATGGAAGCCAAAAGCAAAACTTGGTATTTCTTCACACATGATTTGTACAAAATCATCAATCCTTTGCTGCAAGATGTCTTTTCCACAAATATCAAAATCAATATGATAGGAATAAAAATTAGCTTCTGATATTTTACAAGATAATATTTTCTGAATCTTATTTTTTTTGTTCATAATTACTATCCTCACATTTTTTGTTAAATATATTCTCTCATTAATAGTAAAATAACACA
The DNA here is from genome assembly GCF_017316315.1 of Enterococcus sp. DIV1298c. Taxonomy (NCBI): domain Bacteria; kingdom Bacillati; phylum Bacillota; class Bacilli; order Lactobacillales; family Enterococcaceae; genus Enterococcus; species Enterococcus sp. DIV1298c. The sequence continues at coordinate 1,065 of NZ_JAFLWG010000047.1, forward strand.
AGTTAGAAAAACATAAAAAAAACACCATAATATTAAAATGAAATATTTGTAGATCTGTTTCAGCTGTAATAACTCCAAAGACTATGTAATACTTTTTAATGATTTTCAACCAAAATCTATTTTTCGTTTCATTTACATATGAAACACAAAAAACCTTGTATATCAATATTTATAAAGCTGTGTTTCATTTCGTTTCATATATCAAAATTTATTAACCTTTTTCAAAAGCCAAAAAAAGAGTAATCCAGGTGAGCCATATAAATCTTTTAAAGGATACCCTTAGTACCGTCAAATAACAACAAGGTGTGGTTATCTATTCTATTCATTCTATTCATCTTATAATTCTACCAAAGTTATGATCAGCTTGAGTTGGTTGTCCATCAACTCAAGTAAGAGCGTAATCCGTTTTCAGTGGCTTTTTTAAGCTTACTGTTATCTCTTCTCCCACTTTCTGCTGAACAGATAAACTAATTGACTTCAGATATTCAATTGCTTCTGATATAGCTTGCTTATCATTTGAAATAGACTCATCAACATAATAAGTAATCCTTGTTGTACCATTGCTATCATTTACAGCTGTTAGATGGACTTTATAAGGCTAATGACCATAGTTACTGATAAAGTAGCTGAGTTACTCATCTTTGGACACTTTTGATTTCACATCATCAAACCCTATACTACTATTCACAATATTACTAAAACCATCTCTAAGTTCTTTAATCTCTGTTTCTTTAAAGTATAAGTAATTATTCGGATTCCCTTGATTCTGACTAGTTATTAATACTTTGGCTACTCCTGAATTAATGGTAAAGAAGTAAACATGCTTCGGTAAGAAATCTTGTGTATCTGCATCCAAATAAACTACTACTAAAGAATAACCTGATTCTTTTTCACTACTTTCTGACCAGTTTAAAACTATTGGTGTGTTATCACATTTATTGTTATTAAGAACCGAGTCAGGGAGTTGTAAACCGTATAAACCAATCTAATTATTCGGACTTCATTGTTTATACATCTGATCATTGCTTGTTCCCAAGTATTCATAAAGCAATTAAGCTGGGGCATTTCTAGTATACAGCCAAAACAAAAAAGCTAGAACCCTTATATATCAAGGTTTCTAGCTCCTATAACATGGTTACCCAACTGACCCTTCCATCTCATAACTAATCAACCGGTTCAACTCTACCGCATATTCCATCGGTAGTTCTTTTGTGAATGGTTCGACGAAGCCCATGACGATCATTTCGGTGGCTTCGGATTCGGTCAAGCCGCGGCTCATGAGGTAGTAGAGTTGTTCTTCTGAGATTTTGGAGACTTTTGCTTCGTGTTCTAGCGAGACTTGGCTGTTGTGGATCTCGTTGAATGGGATGGTATCCGATTTGGACCATTCGTCCATGATGATGGTATCGCATTCGATGTGAGAGATCGAGCCGGCACTGTCTTTTGCAAAGGTGACTTGGCCTCGGTAGTTTACTTCGCCGCCGTCTTTTGAAATTGATTTTGAGACGATTGAGCTTGAAGTGTTTGGTGCGTTGTGGATCATTTTTGCGCCTGTGTCTTGGATTTGGTTGGCTCCGGCAAATGCGATGGATAGCATGGTGCCACGTGCGCCTCGTCCGTCTAAGTAGACGCTTGGGTATTTCATGGTTGTTTTGGCTCCTAAGTTGCCGTCGATCCATTCAACGGTTGCGCCTTCGTAGGCTTTTGCTCGTTTGGTTACGAGGTTATAGACGTTGTCTGACCAGTTTTGGATCGTTGTATAGCGGCAGTAGCCGTCTTTACGGGTAAAGATTTCCACGATGGCTGCGTGTAGGCTGTTGCTTGAATAGGTTGGTGCAGTACAGCCTTCGACATAGTGGATGCTTGCGCCTTCGTCAACGATGATTAATGTACGTTCGAATTGGCCGGTGTTTTCGGCATTGATTCGGAAGTAAGTTTGTAATGGGACATCGACTTTGACGCCTTTTGGTACATAGATAAAGGTACCGCCTGACCAAACAGCTGAGTTTAATGCGGCTAGTTTGTTGTCTGTTGGTGGCACAAGTTTTGAAAAGTATTCTTTGAATAGTTCAGGATACTCTTTTAGTGCAGAATCTGTATCGGTAAAGACGATGCCGAGTTTTTCGAATTCGTCTTTCATATTGTGGTACACGACTTCTGATTCGTATTGGGCAGAAGCGCCGGCTAAGTAAGCACGTTCGGCTTCTGGGATACCGATTCGTTCAAAGGTTTCTTTGATTTTTTCTGGTACGTCATCCCAATCGCGGGCAGGTCGGTCACTTGGTTTTTGATAGTATTTGATTGCATTGAAATCAATGTCAGATAAGTCAGGGCCCCAGTCTTGCATGGGCATTTTGTTGAATGCTTCTAGGGATTTCAAACGGAACTCTAACATCCATTCTGGTTCTTCTTTGATTCGTGACATTTCCCGAACGACTTCTTCGGTCAAGCCTTCTCCTGTACTAAAAACGGGTTCCACGTCGTCATGGAAACCAAATTTATATTCTTCTAATTCTGGTACGCCCATTTGCTCACTCCTTTTCCTTGTGCTCATGATGGACGGTTGCAGTACCGTCTTCTTCCATTGCTTTGCCTAGTGCTTTCCAGGCAAGTGTCGCGCATTTGATGCGAGCGGGGAATTTTGCGACGCCACTTAACATGGCGGCGTCCCCTAGTGGTTCAAGGTCTGCGACTTCTTTTCCTTGGACGAGTAGTAAAAAGTCGTCCGTCAATTGCTCTGCTTCTGCAATTGTTTTGCCAATGACAGCGTCTGTCATCATCGAAGCACTGGCTGTACTGATGGAACAACCACTGCCATCAAAGGCAATATTGTTGATTTTGCCGTCTTTGATCTCGACTTGTAATTCAATGACATCCCCACAGGTGGGATTGTTCATTTCGATCGTGTTTGTAGATTCCGTCAATTTGCCACGATGATGTGGATGGGATGAATGATCTAAAATCACGTGACGGTAAAGATTGTCTAATTTAGATAGCGCCATGTTGGAAAAACTCCTTTGTTGCAAGGATTGCTTGGACTAAACGATCGGCATCTGCTTTTGTGTTATAAAGGTAAAAGCTAGCACGAGCTGTCGCAGCAACGCCTAGATACTTCAATAATGGTTGGGCGCAATGGTGACCGGCACGAACAGCGACGCCTTCCATATCAAGGGCTGTCGCAACATCATGGGGATGTAGATTTTCTAAATTAAAGGAAATCACGCCTGTACGATGCGCTGGGTCTTTTGGTCCGTAGATCGTCAAGCCTTCGATGGCTTGTAGTTTTGGTAAGACATACCCAACTAGTTCGGCTTCATATTGATGGATGCCTGCTAAACCAATGGATTCAAGATAATCGATGGCTGCGCCGAGTGCGATCACACCGGCAATGTTTGGTGTGCCTGCTTCAAATTTCCATGGAAGTTCTTTCCATGTGCTGTCTTGTAGGCCCACAAAGTCGATCATTTCTCCACCGAATTCAACGGGTTCCATTTGTTCCAACCATTTCCGTTTTCCATATAATACACCTGTTCCGGTCGTTGCGCACATCTTATGTCCGCTAAAGGCAAAGAAATCACAGTCTAAAGATTGGACGTCGATTTTGATATGTGGGGCAGATTGTGCGCCATCCACAACCAAAATCCCGCCTTTTTCATGAACGATCGTTGCCAACTCTTGGATCGGATTGATGACACCTAATACATTGGATGCATGGGCGACAGATACGATTTTTGTCTTTTCTGTGATGATCGATGCAGCATGTTCAAGGTCAAGAAATCCTTCTTCGGTCAATTCGATGTATTTCAAACTGGCACCAGTTCGTTTTGCCAGTTGTTGCCAAGGAATGATGTTGGAATGATGCTCCATATAAGAGATCACGATCTCATCACCGGCTTTGACAAAGGCGTCACCGTAGCTTTGTGCTACCCAGTTCAAACTGGTGGTCGTTCCACGTGTGAAAATGATCTCGGCAGTCTCTTGGGCATTCAAAAAACGGCGAACTTTTTCTCTGGCAGCTTCATAATCATGGGTTGCTCGCTCGGCTAACGTATGCACGCCACGATGGACGTTGGCATTGTTGGCGGAGTAATAATGAGTCATGGTCGCTAACACTTGTTTTGGTTTTTGCGTAGTCGCTGCATTGTCTAAATACACCAAGGGTTCGTCATTGACTTCCTGAAATAAAATTGGGAAATCTTGACGGATTTGTTCTGGAGAAATCATACATTTAACTTCCCTTCAATAACTGCCACTAGTTCTTTGCGCACCGCTTCTACTGGGATCGCAGTTAGGACAGAGCCTAAGAAACCACGAATGACCAAACGTTCTGCTTCTTCTTTTCGTAAGCCGCGACTCATCAAATAATACATTTCTTCTGGATCGACACGACCGACACTTGCGGCATGTCCTGCTGTGACTTCGTGTTCATCGATCAACAAGATCGGATTGGCATCGCCTCGTGCTTTGTCTGAAAGCATCAAGACACGGCTTTCTTGTTGAGCATCGGCGCCTTTGGCTTTTTTCAAGATATGACCGATTCCATTGAATGTCAACGTTCCGCGTTCTCGAATCACGCCATGTTGCAAGATATGACCGATCGTATGTGGTGCTTTGTTTGTCACACGGGTATCGATTCCTTGCGTTTGTTTTCCTGAGCTGATCGCAACGATCTTGACTTCAGCATGTCCACCCTCACCGACTAGATCTGAATCAAAATCAGCAACGATATTGCCGTCATTCATGACTCCTATTGCCCAGTCTACAAAGGCATCACGTAAAATGTGGCCACGACGGTTCATATAAGCCGTGACGTTTACGCCTAATTGATCGACTGCTGCATATTTGACTTTTGCGCCAGCTTTGGCAATGACTTCGACGATGATGTTCCCAGAGATTTTTTGTAATTCTTCTCCAGTTGTTTGGAAACGTTCCAAGTAAGAGAATTCACTATGTTCATCTGCGACGATCAGTACGTGTTTAAAGAAGTGTTGCGATAATGCGCCCTCTTGGATAAACAAGGATTCGATCGGTTCTTTGATCACTACGTTTTTTGGTACATATAAGAACAAGCCACTGTTCATGAATGCCGCATGAAGCGCAGTTAGTTGATCTTCATCCATTTCGACAGCTTTTGTCATGTAATACTCTTGGACTAATTCAGGGTATTCTTGCATCGCAGTGAAAAGATCTGTGAAGATCACTCCTTGTTCCGCAAGTTCGGCAGATAATTGTTCAAAGACAGTCAGGGTACCTTGTTGCACGACTAATGGGTTGTCTTTCATCGCATCGAATGCAGCAACATTCCCTGTTTCAGGTGTCTTGTCAGTCAACTCATTGATTGAAAATAATGGCCAACGATGGAATTTCACACGCTCGATTTGTGGCAAGGGTAATTCATCTGCTTTTTTCAACGCCTCTTGACGAAGCGTCGTCATCCATTCTGGTTCGCCTTTACTGAATGAAAAATCTGTGACAGCGTCAAGATGATCGAGCCATTTATTGTCTTTCATAGATGTGCTCCTCCTTACGCTTCTTCTTCTTTGTAGTCGATTCCTAATTCTTTACTGATGCCCGCATATCCTTCGGCTTCTAGACGTTTTGCTAGATCTGCACTGCCAGTCATCACGACACGACCTTCCATCATGATGTGGACCACGTCAGGTGTGATGTAGTTTAACAAGCGTTGGTAGTGGGTGATGATCAACGCGCCAAAGTTGTCGCCACGCATTTCGTTCACACCTTTTGCTACGACTTTCAGTGCATCGATATCTAAACCAGAATCGATTTCATCTAAAATCGCAAATGTTGGTTCTAACATCAATAATTGTAAGATCTCATTTCGTTTTTTCTCCCCACCAGAAAAGCCTTCGTTCAAATAACGTTCAGCCATTTCTTCTGGCATATTCAAAAGTGCCATTTTTTCATCTAATTTTTTCAAAAATGACATGACAGAAATCTTGTCGTCTTCTGGGCGAGTCGCATTGATGGCTGCACGCATAAATTCGGCATTGGTGATTCCTGGGATCTCACTTGGGTATTGCATGGCTAAAAATAGTCCTAAACGCGCACGTTCGTCTACTTCTAGCTCTAAGACATTTTGTCCATCAAAAAGGATTTCTCCTTCAGTTACTTCATAATTCGGATTTCCCATGATCGCAGCAGACAAGGTCGATTTACCTGTTCCGTTCGGACCCATGATGGCATGGATTTCCCCTGTTTTCATTGTTAAATTCACGCCTTTAAGGATCTTCTTGTCCTCAATCGACACATGTAGGTTTTTTATTTCTAAGACAGACATGCAAATTCCCTCCATATTCTGATTCGTTCTCACTTATTTTAGACTAATTGAGAATGAAGCGCAACGCCTCAACCAGTTAAAAATGTCATAATTTCGATTTATTTCAAATAAATCATCGTTTTTAATTGATAATCTTTATAAACTAAATAAAATAATTTCTGTTCGTTTTTTTCTCAAAAAAAGTCTGGGAAAAATTCCCAGACTTTACCTATTTTATTTCGCATCCGCATCGACAGATTTCACGGAGCCTTCCCATTGTTCTTCGATCCATTGACGAACGTCTTCTTGATGTAGCACTTCGATCAATTTTTTGATCTTGTCGCTGTCTTCGTCGCCTTTACGTGTCGCAATGATGTTGACATATGGTGAGTTGTCTTTTTCAAGTAATACCGCATCTTCTAACGGATTCAATCCTGCACCGTAAGCAAAGTTTGCGTTGATAGCCACTAGATCGCCTTCGTCATTTTGGTAAGTAGAAGCCAATAATGCTGGATCGATCGTATGATTGAATTTTAAGTTTTTAGGATTTTCATCAATATCATCAAATGTTGCTGTTTCTAAATCAACACCGTCTTTGACTGTAACTAAACCAGCGTCTTTCAAGATCGTGATGATACGGCCCCAGTCAGATTCTGAGTTTGATGTGATGATCGTTGCGCCATCTTCTAATTCAGAAATGTCTTTGATTTTTTGTGAGTACAAGCCCATTGGTTCGATGTGGACAGCACCTGCATTGACAAAATCGTACCCTTTTTCTTCAATTTCTTTGTTCAAGTAAGGAATGTGCTGGAAATAGTTCGCATCGATGTCGCCTTCTGATAATGCTTGGTTTGGCAAGACATAGTCGTCAAATTTGACGATCTCTAAATCAATGCCTTCGTCTTTCAAGATTGGCTTCACATGCTCTAAGATTTCCGCATGTGGTGTTGGTGATGCGCCGATTTTCAAGGTTGTATCGTCTGATGCATTTGATGAATCACTACTGCTTCCGCCGTTTCCACATGCGGCTAATCCGACTGTCAGTAAAAGTGTTGCTGCAAATCCAAAAATTTTCTTTTTCATATCCTATATCCTCCTATTTCCTACTATCTTTTATCTGTTTTCTTCGTTAAGAAATCCCCGATTCCTTGAACAATAAATACGATGACTAAAATAATCAAAGTAGCGACAAAAGTCACTGTTAAATTACCACGTTGGTAACCTTCTTGCCAAGCCAAGCCACCTAGACCGCCGGCACCGATTGCTCCTGCCATGGCAGTAAAACCGATCATTGAGATCGTGGTAACAGTCAAGCCTGAGATCAAAGCTGGCACACTTTCAGGGATCAAGACTTTCCAAATGATTTCCCAATAGCTTGCGCCCATCGCATCCGCGGCTTCTAACACGCCAGGACTGACTTCTCGAAAGGCGATTTCTACAAGCCGAGCATAAAAAGGTGCAGCGGATAAGACTAGCGCTGGAATCGCTGCTTGTGCGCCTAGCATCGTTCCCACGATGGCTTTCGTAAAGGGAATGATCAAGACCATCAAGATCATGAATGGTGTCGAACGGAAAATATTACTGATGATCGAAACGATTCCGTAAATGATCCGTGCATAAGGTTTGTTTTTACGACCGATCGAATAAAGGATCAAACCGAGGATCAACCCGATAAGTGTCACTAAAACCATGGAGATCAACGTCATGTATAACGTGTCCATGATGGCTTGTTGCATCGTTTCCATGTTGATTTGGCTGAAATCAAGGTACGTTTCTGTGAAGCTTTTATCCATGATGGATCACCTCCACTCCGACGCCTTGTTCTTTAATGAAAGTTTCTGCTTGGTCCAATTCTTTTTCCTCTCCGATCATCAAGGTAGTCAGCGAGCCAAACGAGCCTTCTTTCGTTTGTTTGATTTTCCCATAAACGACGTTGATATCGACATTGTAGCGACGGATCGCTTGAGAAATCACTGGTTCGTTGGCATTTGTTTCATTGAAAGTCAATGTCACTAAACGACCATCAGGATTTTCTTTGATCAACTCTGCCAATAATTCCGTAGATTCAGCTTCTGGTTCGATGTCTTGTTGGACGAAGCGTTTTGTCACTTCTTGTTGTGGATGACGAAAGACGGATAGCGCATCGCCTTCTTCAACGACTTGCCCACGTTCCATTACTGCTACCTTGTTACAGATTTTACGGATAACGTTCATTTCATGCGTGATCAACACGATCGTTAAGTTCAATTTTTTATTGATTGCCAACAATAGATCTAAGACTTCTTCTGTTGTTTGCGGGTCTAACGCACTAGTGGCTTCATCACAAAGTAAGATTTCCGGATCATTTGCTAACGCACGAGCAATTCCGACTCTTTGTTTTTGTCCACCGGATAATTGTGCAGGATAGGCTTGGCCTCGTCCTTCTAAACCGACTAAACGGAGCAATTCTTCTGCTCTTTCTTTCCGTTGTTGTTTCGGCACACCGGCTAATTCTAGCGGTAACTGGATATTTTCTAATACGGTACGTGACCACAACAAGTTGAAATGTTGAAAAATCATGCCGATTTTTTTACGAAAAACTCGTAATTCTTTGTTTTTTAATTTGGTAATGTCCTGGTCGTTGACAATTACTTGACCATCTGTAGGTAATTCCAAGCCATTCAACAAACGGACTAAAGTACTCTTACCCGCACCGGAATAACCGACGATACCGTAAATGTCACCTTGTTCCACTTGTAGTGAAACGTCGTTGATAGCGTGGATCGTACCATGTTTTCCGCCAAATGTTTTCTTGACATTCGTCAATTGAATCAATGACATATCGTTCACATCTTTCTTTTCTGATTTTCTCTTAGGCAACAAAAAAACTTCCGTCCTTTGCGCTTAGCAAAAGGACGAAAGTTTAGACTTCCGTGTGACCACCTTGATTCGCTGCTATTTCACAATAACAACCTCGATCAGTACTTGACTTTAGTCGCATACTGCTGTGCTATAACGGGCACTCCCGTAGTCAGTTTGCTTGCGCTCACTCACTCTGCTCTAAGACCATCTTCCATCTCATTTCCGTTACCCTTTCACAGCAAACCGGGCTCTCTTGAAACATCTGTGACATGTACTCTTCTTATCAAAGCTTTCGTTATGATTGTTTATGATTATAGCAGTTACAAGAATCGGTGTCAAACGTTTATTTGAACACTTTCGTTCTTATAATGCGTCGAATTCTGCTGCATCGACATCTTTAAAACTCAATAACCAAGCAGTCATTTCATCTTCATCATTCAAAACTGCGATATTTTCGCCGATTTTTTCATTGACAGATGAAACTGTTCCTGACAATGGACTTGCAAATTCAGTCACTGCTTTTTCTGCTTCTACTTCAACTAGTGCATCGCCTGCTTGATAGGATTTGCCGATTTTCGGTAAGTTAGCAAATGTGATCTCGCCTAGATCTTCTTGCGCTTCTTTTGTCAAACCTACGCAGTATTCTTTTCCATTAAATAAAATCCAAAGGTTATCTTTCTTCTTTAAGTGTTTCCCAGCCATTTTAATTAAATGCTCCTTCATATATTTTTTCGTTAAAACCGATTGTGACTAATTGATTGTCTTTGACGATCAATGGTCGTTTGATCAACATGCCATCTGTCGCTAACAGCTGACTTGCTTCTGCGATCGATAGTTCGTCGATTTGATCTTTTAGACCAAGTTCACGATACTTCATCCCGCTTGTATTAAAGACGCGGCGAAGCGCCACATCTGAATGCTTCAACCATGATTCGATCGTTTCTGCTGTAGGGGTATCTTTGACCATATCGACCGCTTGATACGCCACTTGATGATTGTCGAGCCAAGCCTTAGCTTTTCGACAAGTCGAACATTTTGGGTACTCATAAAAAGTAAACAACTTGTGTTACCTCCTAGATTTTTTTACCGGTGCTTCGTTTTGATAACGCATGGATAAAATCAATCCGATCCCGATCATATTTCCTAAGATCGATGAACCACCTTGACTGATAAATGGTAATGGAATCCCTGTTAATGGTAGTAAACCGATATTTGCCCCAATGTTTTCAAAAACATGGAATAGGAGCATCATGATCAAACCACTTGCGATATACGCATAAAACTCATTATTGGTATCGAAACAGACACGTATCATACGATAAATCAAAATAAAATACAAGAAAATGACAAACGCGCCACCGATAAACCCAAAATTCTCACCGATGACAGTAAAAATCATATCTGATTCTCTGACTGGCACATAGATGTTGCTGACGTTGAAGCCTTTTCCGAACATCCCACCTGTCCCGATTGCTAAAATCCCTTGGGCCGGTTGGAAACTAAAGCCTGACGTATCATGAAATGGATCAAGCCATGAATCGATCCGAGCAAATTGGTAAGACTTAAACCCTACAGTATAAAGAAATTCTCTTCCTGATTCTGTCGTTACAAGAAAAATCGTGCCAGCACCGACAATAAATGCAAAAGCAAAAACCGGTCCGATGATTTTCCAAGAAATCCCTGACATCAAAAAGACGCCACCAAAAATTGCTAGAAAGACAAGCATCGTTCCGAAGTCTCGTTGTGCCATGACTAAGGTGATCACAGGGATCGAAATGATCATCAGTTTCGCAATCAGCCAAAAATCAGATTTGAGTGTCCGAACTTTGACTTGGGTGTTGTGCTTCGTTACGATCAATGCCAACATCAAAATATAGGCAATCTTCATCAGCTCGGCTGGTTGGAAAGTGACATTACCGAAGCGGAACCAGTTTTTTGAACCGGTACTTGCTGCTAAGTTCTGATCGTAAAACTTCAAAAGCAAACCCATGACCAGTAACCCTGCCCCATACAGATAAGGCGTTAATTTCCATATCCATTTCGAGTTGATCCGCATGACGACGGCAATCGCGATCGCGCCAACGATGTACCAAATGATTTGCATGCCCACACCTCTAGCCACTGAAGGCCCGTTTGGATCGTGTGTCAATGCAACATATAAGGATAAAATCCCAATCAAACATAATAAAAATACCGGTAGAATGACTCCGTAATCGATACGGTTATCATTTGAAGTTTTTATTTTTTTTTCCATTTTTCATCCCTTTTCCTAAAAACCATACTGCCCTATATTATAGCTGTCTCCTTCTATAAATGAAAGCCAAAGCAAATGAGATTTGCGAAAAATTAATCTTATTCGTTTCTCTTTATTCTTTCTTAAGATAAAAGCGAGAGAAGCACAAAAATGAAGGACTAAGTTCTCTTTATTTTTGGATCATCTTTTCCTTTTCATAAAAGTTCAGGATCTCATTTCCTACTTCTAATAGGCGTTCAGAAGTCAGATGGGTCCGCTGGATCAAATAAAACTGCCGAGATTCAGCTAACGGTTCAACGTGTACTCCTGCTGGCACTGCTCGTTTAGATAACAAAGAACGACCAATTCCTTCTTTCAACATCGCCACAATCACTTCATTGCTTTTTACGAGCATTTTCTTTCCTTGGATATTCTTTTCTTCAAAATAGCGTTGCGTGTAATGAAACACGCCTGAAGACGTTTCTCTGACTAACCACAGTTCGCTCTTGGGATCACCTGCGACGACTAATTCGTCTTCAAGCAAAGAAAATCGTTGGACTCCTGTTGTTTCTAAAGGTTTTTCGATAAAACCAAAATCAGCTTCATGTTTTGCCACTTGATCCAAACTTTCATGAGAATTTGCAAAAGCAATCGAGAAGTTGATTTTTGGAAAACGCACGATCAATTCTTTCATCAATTGGGGCAATACATAAACAGCAAACGTATGGGAAGCAACGATCCGGCACATTTCCTCCTCATTTTTTTCATCCGCTAATTGTTGTTGTGTCTTTTCCCATTCTTCTAATAAGACCAGTGTCCGTTCATACAGTAAATCAGCTTGCTTTGTCGGCTTCATTTCCTGTCGCCCATTGCGTTGGAAAAGCTCCACCCCTAAATCTCGTTCCAATTGTTTGATCTGATTTGAGACAGCAGGTTGAGACAAATAGAGCAATTCAGCGGTTCGAGAAAAATTTCTTGTTTCATAGACGACACGAAAAGTTGTTAATAATTTAAACATCTAACCACTTCCATTATCTTTTTTTATAGTAACTATAATAACTATTTGATTTAAATATATCAAAAAGACTCTATAATGAACAGTGTAAGGAAACGGTTGTGAGACCTTCAGTTACACACACCGCACAACCTTCCAGACAGCTTACTGCAACGATAAGGAGAAGTATCCATGCGATTTGTTTTTTCCCATTGAAAAACTTTACTATTCTTCGTAACAAGCAGTTTTCATCGTTGGCTACTTATCGTTGCAACGAGCTTGTCTTTTATTTTTTAGCGAAAAGGAGAGTAATGTATGAAGTATTTCTTGAAGATTGTTCCGATCCCGATCTGTGGGTTGATCCTTGGATTAACTTCTTTAGGGAATCTTTTAAAAGACTATCATCTGACACATGTAGGGAATTTCGTTGGCGCGATCGGTATGCTATTGATGCTGTTGATCATCGGCAAACTGGTTCTATTGTTTGAACACACGAGACAACATTTATATGACCCAATCGTCGCTTCTGTTTCGCCAACCTTTACGATGTCTTTGATGGTCATTTGCACCTATTTTATTTCTTTCAAATCAATTGCGCCCATTGTGAAGTTGATTTGGTTAGCGGCAGTGATTTTCCAAATCGTTTTGGTTCTTTACTTTAATTACCATCATGTGGTAAAAGCTGATTTGTCATTGGAAGCTATTTATCCAAGCTGGTTTATCGTGTATGTTGGTTTTGGTGTCATCACAGTAACCGCAGGAAACTTTTCTCCTATGATTGGTAAGATTTTCTTTTGGCTTTCTTTAGCTTGTTATGTCATCTTGTTACCAGTGATCATCCACCGGATTTTCTTTATTAAAAAAATGGCACAGCCAACCTTGCCATTGATTGCGATTCTCGCAGCACCCGGTTCATTGTGTCTCACTGGTTACTTAAAAAACTTTGCAGATCCAAATCTTGCCTTAGTTGTCACACTGTTCCTTGTTTCTCAAGTTCTTTACTTTATCGTTTTAGCTATGCTGCCACGTTTATTATTACTCGATTTTTATCCAAGTTACGCAGCATTTACTTTCCCACTGGTGATCTCTGCAACAGCAATATTTACTGCGACAGCTTATTTCCATCAATTAGGCTTTGCGACAGGGATCTTGGACGGATTGAAAGTCATCGAATGCTTGATTGCTTGCGGTATGATCGTTTACGTTTTAGGACACTATACCATCTATTTAATAAAAGAACATAGTCAACATAAACATCACCTTTCAAAGGGATTGATAGAATAAACCTCCCCTTCTGTCTTTTTCGTTCGGTAAAAAGGCAGAAGTTTTTTTTACATTCACTAAGAAAGGATTAAATGATACTATATTTTAGACATACTTTTTCTTACATGAAAGGAAACAATCAAATGAATGCTTTATTTAATTATATAAAAACGTTGAAAAAATTTGGTGCCCGGAAAATTCTACCCGGCCTACTACTCGCCTTTTCTGTCGCCGTCATCAGTCGGCTACTAGCGCCCTTCGTCCCTCATCTCGGTGCCGGGACAGTTGCGATTTTACTTGGTATCATTTTAGGAAACACACTTTTCAAGCAACCTAAACTTGCTGTTGGAACAAAATTTGCCGAAAGTAAACTATTGGAATGTTCCGTTTTCTTACTTGGTGCGACTGTCACGATCCAAACCATCGCACAAATTGGTATCAAAGGTGTTACTTTTGTACTTCTACAAATGACTGTTACGATTATCGGCGCTTATTTTATTGGTAAGAAATTATTGTTTAGTGACACCTTCTCCTTGATGATGGCTGGCGGGAACGCCATTTGTGGTTCTTCAGCCATTGCCTCGATCGCCCCCGTGATCCATGCCGATGATGAAGAAAAAGGCCAAGTCATCACATTAGTCAATCTGCTCGGAACGGTGATGATGTTGACACTTCCTTTCTTAGGCCTACAATTATTCGGTGGTAATTTGATTGAAAAAAGTGCCCTTCTTGGTGGAACTTTGCAATCGGTCGGACAAGTTGTTGCTGGTGCAAGTTTATTGGATGCTTCAGTCGTGCAATTTGCGATGCTGTTTAAAATCATGCGGATCATGATGCTCGTGGTCGTAGTCTATCTCTTTGAAAAATTTATGACAAAAAAACAACCAGTTGCCCCTTCTGCGTATACGCCGAAAAACAACAGACGAAAACTACCACTACCATGGTACGTCTTAGGCTTCTTGATTGTTTGCTTGATCAACAGCTTTTTCACCATTCCCCATGTGATCGATCAAAGCGCTAGTTTTATTAGCGGATGGTTCGAAGTCACTGCATTAGCAGCCATTGGTTTGCGTTTGGATTTCGCAAAATTCATGAAAGAAGGCACGCGTTTCTTGACGTATGGCTTAACTGTTGGACTCTTGCAAACGATCATGGCGTTATTCTTTATTTGGTTGATCAAACTATAAGACGAAAAAACATCAACACGCTGA
>NZ_JAFLWG010000048.1:0-40533 GCF_017316315.1 Enterococcus sp. DIV1298c
ATATTAGGGTAATAATTTGATTTACACCCAATTATTTGTTAAAATAAATCAAACATTCGGGTTTTATGATTATTTATACCCAATTATTTGCCTAGGAGAATTATTATGTCTAGTAATCTATATAAAAATGAGTTAATTAACTATTTGAAAAATAAATCAGAAATTTCCACGGAAGAACTCCACATGTTTTATCGACAATTCACTCCTAATTTACCAATGAATACATTACGTTGGCGGATTTATACGCTTAAGCAACAAGGACTCATTTATAGTCCCAAAAGAGGTGTCTATGCACTCAGCGAAAAGGAGACGTTTACTCCAGCACCTAATGATAAAATTTTACACATAGCTAACCTTTTACAAACTAAATTTCCTTATGTGAACTTTAGCATATATTCCACACGATATATTGGTAATCTGTCTAATCACGTGTACCAGACAAACAATCTAATCATCGAAATCGAAATTGATACCTTAGATGCTTCCTTTCATTTTTTGAAGGATCAGTTCCCTAATACTTTTGTGTCCCCGGATCAAAAGATGTATGACTACTATATTAGTCCTTCAGAAGAAAATATTATTATCAATCGCTTATATGTTGATGCTCCTTTAAATAAGTTTGATGGAAACTTTTACATTCCTAAAATAGAAAAATTAATTGTCGATTTACTAGTAAACAATCCCATTATTCTCCCAATCAGCTCTGCAGAAATCCAAACAATTATCTCTACTATTCTAAATACGTATAATATTAATTATTCAACGCTTACCCGTTACGCAAAAAAGAGAAATGTAAACCAAGAACTAAAACAAATATTGGCTAAAAAAGGAGAAGAAGAATGATTAAAGAATCTAGTTTTACTGCTGACTGGTATTCATCTGTAGAAAAGGACTATCAAAAATTAGACCATAATTTATTGGACAAAGTAACACACGCTTTATATTTACTAGAAAAGCTTACAGATACTCAATTAGAGTTTATTTTTAAAGGCGGAACTTGTTTACTTTTATTGCTTGAAGAAATTAAACGATTCTCTATTGATATCGATATTGTTATTACTAGAACAATCTCCAAAGAAAAACTTTCTAATACGTTACAAACAATTATTGATTGTTCTCTCTTTACCCGATTTGAAGAACAATCACGCTATCAAACAGAGATTCCCAAGGCGCATTTTAAGTTTTTTTATCCATCACCATTAGATGGTACAGAATCCTATGTATTACTTGATATTTTATTTGAGTCCTCTCCCTACAATCAGGTAATAGAACTGCCGATCAATAGTCCTTTCGTAGTTACTTCACCACCAAACAAAGCAGTTTACGTCCCTGATATCGAAAACATACTAGGCGATAAGTTAACTGCATTTGCCCCAAATACTACTGGTATTCCTTACAACAAGGGAAAAGAAATGGAAATTATTAAACAGTTATTTGACGTTGAAAGCTTATTTGACCAAGCAAAAGGTTTAGATAAAATAAGAGCCGCTTTCATCAAATGCGCGAAACAAGAACTTATCTATCGCGAATTAAGTAACATGGATCCTGATGACGTCTTAGATGATATCCTAAAAACTGCATGTGTTATTGGGGGACGTGGTAGTAGTTATAAAGAGACATTCTTAAAATTAGAAGATGGAATCCGGAGAATCAAGTCTCATATCATTTGTAAAAACTATATATTAGAAGAAGCTGTGGTGAGTGCTTCTAAAGCTGCATATTTAGCTTGTCTGATAAAATCTAATCATACAACTATCGAACACTACGACTCATCTAAATCTTTGCCTGAACTAACCGGTGCTTTCCTCTTTAAAAAGATGGGAAAGATTAAAAAATTTAGTCCAGAAGCATATTATTATTTTGCGAAAGCTCAAGAAATCAGTAATTATATACATCAAACGGCTAACGATACTATTTAGAGATTATTTTTTAATAGATACCCAGTTCATGAGCTTTACATAGAAATTTACAAAAAATAAAAAAAACAGACTATCCTCATGGGATAGTCTGCTAAACCTTGACTTAACAACGTTTTTATTATTCCGCAGCGTTTGCGTCTTTGAGACCGTATTTTTTGTTGAAACGGTCCACACGTCCGTCTGCTTGTGTGAATTTTTGACGTCCAGTATAGAATGGATGTGAGTCAGAAGTTACTTCGACACGGATGACTGGGTATGTATTACCGTCTTCCCATTCAACTGTTTCTTGTGAAGTTTTTGTTGAACCTGACAAGAATTTGAAACCAGTTGTAGAATCCAAAAATACTACTGGATGGTAATCTGGATGGATATTTTCTTTCATGCTATTCGCTCCTTTGCCCTGCTTCATTTGCTGAACCAGAGTTGATTTGTCGATTTACAACATTTACATCTTACCATGTTTCCTATGAGCTTGCAATTATCTTTTTAAATTTCTTGTGGGATTTTTTTTGCCAAAAGAAACATCTTGGAATTCTTTAAAAAATTGTTGGTTATTTTTAGTTTTTCGCAAGAAACGAATCAATTGTTCCGTATATTCTAATGAGTCGCCAATCATATGCTTACGCAATTTCCAGATTTCTTCTAGTTGCTCGCTATCCATCAATAACTCTTCTTTACGCGTACCTGATTTTTTGATGTCGATTGCTGGGAAAATACGTCGCTCTGATAATTCACGTGACAATTGTAACTCTAAGTTCCCTGTTCCTTTGAACTCTTCATAGATGACATCATCCATCCGACTCCCTGTATCAACTAATGCCGTTGCTAAAATCGTCAAGCTACCGCCTTCTTCGATATTTCTGGCAGCACCAAAGAATTTTTTCGGTTTGTACAAGGCAGCTGGATCGATCCCTCCACTTAATGTTCGACCACTTGGCGGCACGACTAAGTTATATGCACGTGCTAATCGTGTGATACTATCCATCAAGATAACGACATCTCGTTTGTCTTCAACTAAACGCATGGCACGCTCTAACACCAATTCAGAAACCCGAGTATGGTTTTGCGGTTGCAAATCAAACGTAGAAGAAACCACATCACCTTTGACACTGCGTTCAAGGTCAGTGACTTCTTCTGGTCGTTCATCGATCAGTAAGACGATCAATTCAACTTCTGGATGATTTTCAGTGATGCCATTGGCGATTTCTTTTAGGATGGATGTTTTTCCTGCTTTCGGAGGTGCAACGATCAAACCACGTTGGCCAAATCCAATAGGGGAAAAAATATCGATCATGCGAGTTGCTATTTGTTGTGGCGTTGTTTCTAAGCGAAGCTGTTTCTCAGGATAAAGAGGCGTCAGTGCTGGGAAATGCGGGCGTTCTTTCGCATCTTCTGGATCTTTACCGTTGACACTTTCAACATGCATCAACCCATAATAACGTTCTGATTCCTTTGGCGGTCTTGCTTTACCAGCTACTTTATCCCCGTTTCTTAAACTGAAACGACGAATCTGAGAAGCAGAGATATAGATATCTTCAACACTTGGACCATAATTGATCGGCCGTAAAAAGCCATAGCCATCTTGTCCTACGATATCTAAGATCCCTTCCATATAATAGAAGCCTTGTTTCTCAGCCTGTGCCCGGATAACAGCTAAGGATAATTCCTTTTTGTTCATTTTACTGTAATAAGGAATCTTGAATTCTTTTGCATAACTGTAAACATCTTTTAGCGTTTTGTTTTCCAGTTCGGCCATTGTCAAATAATCGCTCATTCGGCTTCCACTTCCTCCACCATTTTAATACTTGCTCCAATTGCAGTTAACTTTTCGATGATATGATCGTAGCCTCGCAAAATATATTCGACATTATAAATCGTTGTCGTGCCTTCTGCCATCAATCCTGCGATCACTAAACAAGCACCTGCACGTAAATCTGAAGCAACGACTTCAGCGCCATGGAGTTTATTTGGGCCATTCAAAATGATCATATTGCCTTCTACCGAAATATCAGCACCCATTCGTGCCAACTCAGGAACATGATTTACTCGTTTCGAATAGATCGTATCCACGATTTCAGCAGTTCCTGTGGTCATCAATAATAACGGTGTCAACGGTTGTTGTAAGTCTGTGGCAAAACCTGGATACGGATAAGTCATCACATTTGCTGCTTTCAAATCCTTTGAAGGATAGACTTCGATCTCGTCTTCACTGATTTTCATACTTACGCCGATTTCTTGAAGTTTTGCAATAAAACTTTCAAGATGCTCATAGATCACGTTCTTGATTTTTATGCCATTTCCTGCCGCAGCAGCCACAGCTAAATAAGTCCCTGCTTCGATACGGTCAGGGATCATAAAATGACGGCAACCATGCAGTTCTTCTACCCCTTCGATACGAATGACGTCCGTACCAGCTCCACGGATCTTGGCACCCATATTGTTCAATAATGTCGCAACGTCAATGATCTCAGGTTCACGTGCTGCATTTTCGATCGTTGTCTGTCCTTTTGCTTTTACTGCGGCTAGCATGATATTGATCGTTGCACCAACAGAAATCACGTCCATAAATACACGGTTTCCGTTAAGTGTTTTGTTTTCTGTTCGTAAATACATCGCACCGTGTTCATTGGTTACTTTCGCACCTAATGCTTCAAATCCTTTGATATGAAGGTCGATGGGACGGGGACCAAGGTAACAACCACCTGGTAAACCGACAACTGCTTCACCGAATTTACCTAATAATGTTCCCATAAAATAGTAAGACGCACGCAAACTATTGATCTTTCCACTTGGCATTGGTACTGAAACAACGCCACGAGGATCGATCTCTAAGACATTATTTGCAAAACGGACAGTAGCGCCCATGATCTCTAAAATCTCTATCAATGAATGAACATCTTGGATATCAGGTACACCTTCCAAGATCACCGGAGAATCTGCTAAAATCGCTGCCGGTATCAAGGCAACTGCACTATTTTTAGCACCACTGATCGTTACTTCACCGGTCAATGGACGATTTCCTTCGATAATTATTTTTTTCATTTGTTCCCCACCTTGTTTATTCCTCAAATTTTATACATATGTTTGTATTTTATCATAGATGAAACGAAGAAACGAGCATCGTTCGTTTTATTTAAACAAAAAAGAAGAGAACAACCGCCTGACTGGCACATTGCTCTCTTCTTTCAATTCTTGGAATCGATCTAGTTTTTATCGATTATGCTTTGTTAGCAGAACCGAACCAGTCGATATGAGATTCAGCATCTTTAACGATTGCTGCTTTACCTGGTGCTAATAATTTACGAGGGTCAAATCCTTTACCTTCGCGGTCTTTACCAGCTTCGATATACTCACGAGTTGCTGCAGCAAATGATAATTGGAATTCAGTGTTAACATTTACTTTAGAGATACCCATTGAGATTGCTTTTTCGATTTGATCTTGAGGAATACCAGATCCGCCGTGTAATACTAAAGGTACGTCTGAACCTACAGCATCAGCAATTGCTTGTAAGTGGTCAAATGCTAATCCGCTCCAGTTTTCTGGATATTGACCGTGGATGTTACCAATACCACATGCTAGGTAGTCAATACCTGTTGCTACCATTTGTTTACATTCTTCGATGTCTGCTAATTCGCCTGATCCGATGATTCCATCTTCTTCTCCACCGATTGAACCTACTTCACACTCAACTGAGATTCCTTTAGCATGAGCTCTTTCAACAACGTCTTTAGCTAATTTCAAGTTTTCTTCGAATGGTAAATGAGAACCATCGAACATAACTGAAGTATAGCCAACTTCGATACATTCTAATGCTGCATCGTAGTCACCGTGGTCTAAATGGATTGCTACTGGAACAGTGATGTTCATTGATTCAACTAAATTAGTGATCATGTCTTTACATACTTTATAACCACCCATGTATTTAGCTGCACCCATTGAAGTTTGGATAAGTACTGGTGCTTTTTTAGCTTCAGCTGCTTCTAAGATCGCTTGAGTCCATTCTAAGTTGTTTGTGTTGAACCCGCCGACTGCATAACCGCCTTTACGAGCAGCTTGTAAAAATTCAGCTCCTGATACTACTGGCATAATAAATTCCTCCTAAATTTTGTATAACTAAATTTGTTAAGACATTCCTTAACCAACGAACCTATTTTACCAAACATTTCAGTAGTTTTCTACTAAAATCAATAAAAATGAAAATTTTCAAGAAGCTTTTTTCATTTAAAAAACAGCCACTACTGAAATATCATTGGTAAAAGGTTCGCCACGAACATTTTTAGTTATTTATTAATAACAATTCTAATTATTTGACACCGCACGATTTTGACGAATCAAATAATTTCATCGGCCTATTTTGTTTCGCGTTCTGCTAATGAAGCACCAACAAATGCTTTGATCAATTTTTGCGGACGATTTGGACGTGAGATCAATTCTGGATGGAATTGACATCCTACAAAGAATTTTTTCTCTGTGATCTCGACGATCTCAACCAAACGATTGTCTGGAGAGACACCAGAGAACACTAAGCCATGTTCTTCAAATTGTTGACGGTATTTATTGTTGAATTCATAGCGATGACGATGACGTTCTTGCACAACTTCTGCATTATCGTAAGCTGCAGCAGTTGTCGTACCTTTTTTGACTTTACATGGGTAAAGACCTAAACGCAACGTACCACCCAGATTTTCAATGTTTTCTTGATCTGCCATCAAGTCGATGATGTTGTGTTCTGTTCCTGGAATAGTTTCTGCTGAAGCTGCGTCTTCTAGACCTACGACATTACGTGCAAACTCAACACAAGCCATTTGCATTCCTAAACAGATTCCTAAGAAAGGCACATCATTTTCACGTGCATAACGAATAGCTTCGATCTTTCCTTCGATACCTCGGTCACCAAATCCGCCTGGTACTAAGATCCCATCGGCATCTTTCAATCGTTCGTCGACATTTTCACTCGTTAGCTCATGGGCTTTTACCCAATCTAATTCGATATCCGCATCAAACGCAAAGCCAGAATGCTTCAATGCTTCTACAACTGAGATGTAGGCATCTGGTAATTCAACATATTTTCCGACCAAAGCGATCCGTACTTTTTTCTTCAAGTTCAATACGCGATTTTCTAACGCTTTCCATTCTGTCATGTCTGCTTCTGGGGTTGATAGTTTCAAATGATCACAAACGATTCGATCCATTCCTTGTGATTGTAATAATAATGGGATTGAATATAATGTATCCACATCTGGCGATTCAATCACTGCTTCTGGTTCCACATCACAGAACTGAGCTAATTTATTTTTAACATCTTGAGAAACAGGTTGCTCTGTTCGAACAACTAAAATGTTTGGTTGGATACCTAAACCACGTAATTCTTTTACGCTGTGTTGTGTTGGCTTAGTTTTCATTTCACCAGCCGCTTTCAAATAAGGGATCAAGGTTGTGTGGATATACATCACATTATCAGAACCAACATCCGCTTTCATCTGACGTAAAGCTTCTAAGAACGGAAGTGACTCAATATCCCCAACTGTTCCTCCAACTTCAGTGATGATGATATCTGAATCGGTCATTTTTGCTGCCCGCATGATTTTTTCTTTGATTTCATTGGTAATATGTGGAATAACTTGGACAGTTGCTCCTAAGTACTCCCCTTTACGCTCTTTACGTAGGACTTCTGAATAAATTTTTCCTGTCGTCACATTGGAGTATTTGTTCAAGTTGATGTCAATAAAACGTTCATAGTGGCCTAAGTCCAAATCCGTTTCTGCTCCATCATCTGTGACGAAAACTTCTCCGTGTTGGTAAGGACTCATTGTTCCTGGGTCCACGTTGATGTATGGATCAAATTTTTGGATCGTTACTTTCAATCCACGATTTTTCAACAAACGGCCTAAAGATGCTGCGACAATCCCTTTACCAATCGATGAAACAACGCCGCCTGTCACAAAAATGTATTTTGTCATATGTTCAAAAACTCCTTCTTGTTTTATCTGCAGGAAAAGTCTAAGAAAATAAATAAGGCTCCCTATCCTTCAAAAGAATAGGGAGCGGTAATTTCTGTAAACTTCTGACCCTCTAAAAGGGTGCCCAAGGTGTATATTACAAGCTATCTAGGAGAAAGTCAAGTGTTCAATTGTGATTGAATCCGCTCACTTTCTTAAAAGACTTTAATTATTATTCGATTGATTAAAATAAGAAGTAAAATAGAATATAGGAAATATTGAGAAATTATTAGGAAAATACAAGAAGAAAATGTTACTATTAATATTGAACTAAAAAAAATTTATCTAGAAAAGAGGAACATTTATGAAAGAATCTTATTTTGATGGTGGACTTGCCACTTATATTGGTACATCGATTTTAGCTTCACTTATCACCATTCTAACGTTAGGTATCTGCGCACCTTGGGGATTTTGTCTCTTATATAATTGGAAAATCAAACATACTGTAATCAATGGAAAAAGGCTTTACTTTGATGGTACAGCAATGCAATTATTCGGTCATTGGATCAAATGGTTCTTACTCACTATCATCACTTTAGGAATATATGGTTTCTGGGTAAATATCAAGTTAGAACAATGGCGAGTGAAACACACACATACAATCAATTGATATTTACATATTACATTAAACCAATGACAGTAAATTAGTTCTTTAGAATCCATCGCAAAACTAACGAATATAATTTAAAAAAAGCCGAACCATGGCTATTACCCCATAGATTCGGCATTGTACACTTTTATTAGAAATCGTTGCTTAATAAAGTTCTAAATATTGTTCTCTTTCCCACTCAGAAACTGTTTGTCTGAAGGCTGCCCATTCCAGGCGTTTCGCTTCGACAAAGTTTGCAAAGATATGATTGCCTAACGCATCGATCATCACTTTATCTTTACGCAATTCTTTGATCGCATTGTGGATCGTTGATGGGAGATCTTGGATTTGCGCTTCTTCACGTTCTTCTTCATTCATCACGTAAATGTTGCGATCAACCGCTGGTGGTGGTGTCAATTCGTTACGGATTCCGTCTAATCCTGCTTGTAATAACACAGCCATCGCTAAGTATGGATTCGCCGCCGGGTCCACAGAACGTAATTCTAGACGAGTCGATAGACCACGAGATTCAGGCACACGTACCAATGGTGAACGGTTTCGTCCGCTCCATGCTACATAAACAGGTGCTTCATAACCTGGAACTAAACGTTTGTAAGAGTTGACTGTTGGATTGCAGACTGCGGTATACGCGCGTGCATGTTTCAATAAACCACCTAAGAAGTGGTATGCCGTTTGGCTTAACTCTAAATCGCCATCTTTATCATAAAAGGCGTTTCCTTCTTCATTGAACAAAGACATATTGCAGTGCATTCCAGAACCATTGATTCCGAATAATGGTTTTGGCATGAAGGTCGCATGTAAGCCATGTTTACGTGCAATGGTTTTTACTACTAATTTAAACGTTTGGATATTGTCACAAGCGTCTACGACATCCGCATATTTGAAGTCGATCTCGTGTTGTCCAGGAGCGACTTCATGGTGAGAAGCCTCTACTTCAAAGCCTAAGCTTTCTAATTCTAACACGATATCTCGGCGGCAGTTTTCGCCCAAGTCAGTTGGGGCAAAATCAAAGTAGCCACCTTTATCATTCAAAGTCGTCGTGATCCCGCCATCTTCGTCTAACTTAAATAAGAAAAACTCTGGTTCAGGGCCTAAGTTGAATGAGGTGAAACCAAGTTTTTTCATGTCATTCAATGAACGTTTTAGATTGCCACGAGGGTCCCCAGCAAATGGTGTACCGTCTGGATTATAAATATCACAGATCAAGCGTGCCACTTTACCGTGGTCGCTTTCCCATGGGAAGATCATCCAAGTAGAAAGATCAGGATACAAGTACATATCACTTTCTTCGATTCTGACAAATCCTTCGATCGAAGAACCATCAAACATCATTTTATTTTCAAGCACTTTGTCGATTTGACTCACTGGAACCTCAACATTTTTGATCGTTCCTAAAATATCTGTGAACATTAAACGTAAAAATCGTACGTTTTCATCCTCAATGATTCGTTTAATCTCTTCGCCTGTGATTTGTTTCTTTACCATGGTATCTGTATCCCTCTTTCTATTTTTTATTCCATTCAGTCAAAGTATTGACGTTGTTGCAACCCTTGTGACTGATAATGTCCTGTTTTCGCTAACCCGCCTTGAGCTAAGATCTCATCACGGAAAATTTGACGAACGTCGTGATCGGTCAGCGGTTTTTTACTTTTTTCTTCTTGTTTTTTCGCCTGTGCCATTTCATAGACACGTTTGATCCCAGCCATATTCAGTCCTTCTGAAAGATAGTCTTTGATTTCTAGTAAAATATCGATGTCATTCAAAGAATACATGCGCCGATTTCCTTCGCTTCTCTCAGGATGAACAAATTCCTGTTCTTCATAATACCTGATTTGCCGAGCGGTTAAGTCTGTTAGTTTCATAACTGTACCAATTGGAAAAACCGACATTGAACGACGTAATTCCTTTTCTCCCATCTGACGTCTCCTTTCGTCCTATCAATTGACTAAAGTATACCAATCACAAAAAATGCTGTCAACCTCTCATGTAAGGTTTTCTTACATAGAAACCAAGTTTTTTTATAAAAAAACTTGGTCAACTCCTAAATGAAGCCAACCAAGTATATTTATTCTTACTATTTACTTTTTAAAATAACTCATCTTTTTTTATCCATTTAGAGTTTTTATTCGCAAACCCTCGTACTTCATAGCTATTTTCGTCTTCAATAAAATGCTCATCTAGTACAAGCGTCTGTCTTCTCAACTCACTTAGCAGTTGTCCTTGATCACTAGGTACCAGTTTTGTATATGGGACCATCAGCTCCATCAACTGTCGTTTGATTGCTTCAATCAAGCGTTCTTTCCCTTCTTGTGTTTGAGTCGAAACCAAGACATTCGGGAATAGCGTTGGCGTGAAGGTAGCTGGATCGATCAAATCAGATTTATTATAGACCGTCAAAACAGGCATTTCTTTCATCTCTAGCTCATCCATTAATTTTAAAACCGTCTGTTCTTGCAAGATCCGATCAGAAGAACTCACGTCAACGACATGTAATAACAGATCCATGCCTTGACTTTCTTCAAGGGTCGAATGGAACGCATCGATCAACTGTGTGGGCAAATCTTGGATAAATCCAACTGTATCCGTCACAGTCAGCTCAAGCCCTTCCGCAAAACGCCATTTTTTAGTGAGTGGATCTAGCGTGGCAAACAATTGATCTTTTGCATATGATTCTGCTTGCGTCAATAAATTGAGGATCGTCGATTTACCGGCATTCGTATAACCAATCAACCCAATTTGAAACACATCACTGCTTTGTCTTTTCTGGCGGTTGCGTTCTCGATGCGCTTCTACTGTTTTTAATTCTCTTTTTATGCCTAAGATCTTATTACGGATATGGCGACGATCTGTTTCCAATTTTGTTTCCCCTGGACCTCTTGTACCGATTCCTCCACCAAGACGAGAAAGCGACTTTCCTTGCCCAGCTAGACGAGGTAATAAGTATTCCAATTGTGCCAACTCGACTTGAAGCTTTCCTTCTTTCGAACGCGCACGCATGGCAAAGATGTCTAAAATCAATTGGACTCGATCAATCACTGGGGCGCCTACCGCATCTGTGATCAGTTGGCTTTGACGCGGAGTCAGTTCATGATTGAAAATGACTAGCTCTGCTTCATAAGCATCCGCTAATTGTGTCAATTCTTGGAGTTTTCCTTTACCGATCAGCGTTTGCCGATCTACTTGAGGGCGCTTTTGCGTAAGGGTATAAACAACCTCACCCGCCGCCGTATCTGTCAATTGTGCTAATTCTTTCATTGATTCAGCAAAATACCGTTGATTTTCTTCTGTTTCTACACCAACGATGATCACTTTTTCTTTTGCTTCTTTCACGCGCTCACCTCTTTCAGCCAACCTTCGATGGCACTTTCGATATTTGCAAGATCTGTCGGTTCTTTTAATAGATCAAACCAATTCGCCGTCAAGCGATTACGAAACCAAGTCAGTTGACGTTTCGCGTACCGCCGCGAGTTCAGTTTGATTTGTTCGACTGCTTCATCTAAAGTGATCTTTTCTTCAAAATAAGGAAATAATTCTTTGTAGCCGATTCCTTGACTTGCTTGAACTGTTCCAAGCTCATAGACTTTTCTTGCTTCTGCAATCAGTCCTTCCGCCAACATTTGATCCACTCGTTGATTGATCCTGCTATAAAGGAACTCACGCTCGGTATCCAGACCGATCATATAGTAATCATATAAGCACACTGGCGTTTCTTTTGGTGCCATGATACTGTAGCCAGTTGTCTCGAATACTTCCAACGCTCGAATCACTTTTCGTTGATTGTTCCAATGGATTTTTTCTGCTGCAAGCGGATCACGATCGTTCAAATAAGCCCATAGCTTTTCTTTTCCTAGTCGTTCCGCCATTTGTTCATATTTCGCTCGAACGTCTGGGTCTGTATCTTCATTTGCTCCTAATTGAAAGTCGTACAATAACGATTGAATATATAAACCTGTACCACCAACGATGATCGGCAACTTGCCCCTGTTGGTGATCTCAGTGATCAGTCGTCTACCTGTTCGCTGAAAATCCGCTGCCGAATACTGTTGATCCGGTTCGATCACATCAATCAAATGATGTGGGATTCCCATCATTTCACTCGGCTTGATTTTTGCTGTACCGATATCAAGTTGTTTATAAATTTGTAAGGAATCCCCACTGATGATCTCGCCATTGAATTTTTGGGCAAGTGTCACACTCAATGCTGTTTTACCAACTGCTGTGGGTCCTACGATCACTAATACTTTTTCCATATGACTCCTACTTTTTCTTTAATTGTTTCACATACCAGGCACGTTCAGGAAAATCTGTGATGAGCGCATCAACAGGTTCATTGAAGCCTCTTTCAAGATCTTCGGTCGTATTGACTGTCCAAAGGCGAATACGTTTTGGAAACTCTTGTAGTTCCTGA
Source organism: Enterococcus sp. DIV1298c (assembly GCF_017316315.1). NCBI lineage: Bacteria > Bacillati > Bacillota > Bacilli > Lactobacillales > Enterococcaceae > Enterococcus > Enterococcus sp. DIV1298c. Next base: position 12,938 of record NZ_JAFLWG010000048.1, read on the forward strand.
GAGTGTTTAAATGCCCAAGCCGCTTTAGGATGAAGCCCTTCGATAAAAGGCAATGTCTTAGCTAATTCGAATTTCTCCATTGAATCACTCATCAAAAGGTCCAACTGTGCATCAGGTTCGATGACGGATAAGCGTTCTAATGAACGAAGATTGAAACTGCAATACGCATGACGAAACGGCCATTCGTTTTTCGTCATTAGTTCAGATACTCGCGCTTCGATTCCTTCATATTCATACTTATCTGTTTTGATTTCGATCATCAATGTGCCTCGATAGTTTTTTTGGAGAAGCAACGAGAGTACTTCTTTCAAGGTTGGGATCTTCGCTGCTGGAAATTCTTTACTGAACCAACTTCCTGCATTCAACTTCTTTAATTCTTCAAGGGTCTTTTCTCGCACCAGACCTTTACCATTCGTGGTTCGATCGACTGTTTCATCATGGATCACGATCAACTGTCCGTCTTTACTCAGATGAACATCAAGCTCGATTCCATCAGCCCCTACTCTTACTGCTTCAGAAAAAGCTGGTAAGGTGTTTTCTGGATGCGTTCCCTTACTTCCTCGATGTGCATAAATCTGTACCATAGTCCTCACTCCGATCATCCCTATTTTACCACAGGAACAAAAAAGAAAAAGCTCGGACTCATTATGAATGTCCAAACTTTTTCTATTATCGTTAGTATCTGCTTGCTATTTAGTTGAACAAGCGATATTTAAGCATTTACTTAGCTCCATACATCATCTTTTGAGAAAAAGCCGATCGGTTGTCTAGTCGTATTTTTCAACTGGGATTTTTTCTCATTGATCATTGCGGTCAAGTTGTCTGTAAAGTTTTCTAAAATCACACGACCACCTTTGTAAGCATAACCACCGATCTTCATTGTTTCATCCGGTGAAAGAATCACTTTGCGATGTGCGATATTTTGGAATAATTCGTCTAAAATATAATTGGGTAAATAAAAATTATTTTGTGCAGAAAATGATTGCAGATACGCAAAATCATCGATTGTGATATAACAATCGTCAAAAGCATCAAAGCTGACATATTCTTCTAACAAGCTTGCGCGCTTTTGGAGGATCTCATTGATTTTTTTATTCAATTGATTCAACGTTTCGATTTCTTTGACTTTTAGTTCCAATTCGCGTCTACGTTGCTCTTTATTCTCTAAATGACGCATCTGGATCGCCATCCCAAAATACACTAAGATCGCTCCTACTAATACACCGATAAAACCTGTGATAGCAATTACCAATTATGGTTCCTCCTTCTTATTGATTTCTTTTTTTATCATAACATAAACTGACTTTATGAGACTAGCTATCGGAAAGTTTTTTCATTTGACCTTTATTGACCAAAAATGTATACTACTTTGTAGGTAATCAAAATCAATTTATGTTACACTATTTCTAAACAAATCAAGGAGGAACCTTATTATGAATTTAATTCCTACAGTTATTGAACAATCCTCACGTGGGGAAAGAGCCTATGATATTTACTCACGTTTATTGAAAGACCGCATCATCATGTTGAGCGGACAAGTAACAGATGATCTTGCAAACTCGATCATCGCGCAATTACTATTTCTTGATGCGCAAGATTCTGAAAAAGACATCTACATCTACATCAACTCACCTGGTGGTTCTGTAACTGCCGGAATGGCGATTTACGACACAATGAATTTTGTGAAAGCAGATGTTCAAACAATCGTTATGGGGATGGCTGCTTCAATGGGAAGCTTCTTATTGACTGCCGGAACAAAAGGCAAACGATTTGCTTTACCAAATGCTGAAATCATGATCCACCAACCATTGGGTGGCGCTCAAGGTCAAGCAACAGAGATCGAGATCGCTGCACGTCACATCTTACAAACGCGCGAACGCCTGAATAAAATCTTGGCTGAACGTACTGGTCAACCAATCGAAGTGATCGAAAAAGACACAGATCGTGATAACTATATGACTGCTGAACAAGCAAAAGCATACGGTTTGATCGATGAAGTCATGGAAAACAGTGCTTCATTAAGCTAATCAACCGATAAGACCAATGAAAGAAGGACCGTCATATTCACATGACAGTCCTTCTTTTTTCGCTATACAAACAGGCGATCAACCTAGTTTTGCCATTCTTTGAAAAATCCGTCCGCATGTTTTTGTCCCATCTCGATATAATGCGCGATATTCTGTTTATTTTTGCGGATTTCTTCTTCTGTTAAAGGACGGATCACCTTGGCTGGTCGGCCAAAAGCTAAAACATTCGGCGGGATGATTTTTCCTTCGGTCACAAGTGACCCGGCACCGATCAAGCTGTTTTCACCGATGACTGCATGATTCAACACGGTCGCTCCCATACCGATCAACGCACCCTTTTCGATTTTACAACCATGGAGCATACATTGGTGACCAACTGTGACATTTTCAGCGATTTCGACTGGTGCATCATGATCAACATGGATGACTGTTCCGTCTTGAATATTGGTTCCATTGCCGATCTTGATCCAATTGCTATCACCACGAACCACTGCTTGGTACCAAATCGTGACATCTTCTCCTAATTCTACATCACCGATCACTGTCGCATTTTCTGCTATAAACCTTGCCATCTCGTTCCCTCTTTTCATTTTTATTGAAGAAAAAAGGTTCTAGAAGGCTGTCTGCCCCTAGAAACCTCTTTCCGTTATTCCGCAGATTCAGCAAACTGGCTATTATAAAGTTTCTCGTAGAAACCGCCTTTTGCTAATAAACTTTCATGTGTTCCTTTTTCAATGATTTGTCCTTGATCCATGACCAAGATCAAATCAGCCTCACGAATAGTTGATAGACGGTGAGCGATCACAAAACTCGTTCGTCCTTCCATGACTTTATCCATGGCTTTTTGGATCAACGCCTCTAGTCTCGTATCAACGGAACTAGTCGCCTCATCTAAAATCAATATCTTCGGATCTGATACGACCGCACGAGCAATCGTCAATAATTGTTTTTGTCCGAGAGAAACATTTTCTCCCTCTGAGTTGATTTCCATATCATATCCGTCAGGCATCGTCCGGATAAAATGATCGACGTTCGCTGTTTTTGCTGCATCAACGATTTCATAATCCGTTGCATCCAGCTTACCAAAACGAATATTATCTGCGATTGTCCCTTCATATAACCAAGCATCTTGTAGCACCATGCCAAATAATGAACGGACATCACTACGACTCATCGCTTTCGTATCGATTCCATCGATCTTGATCGCGCCATGTGTGACATCATAAAAACGCATCAATAAGTTGATCAATGTTGTTTTCCCAGCTCCTGTCGGTCCAACAACTGCCACCATCTGCCCTGCAGCTACTTCAAAATTAAGATCTTGGATCAATGGTTTCTTCGGATCATAAGCAAAATCGACATGTTCAAACGACACATTTCCTTGAATCGTTTCTGGCAAAGGAACATCGACTTTGTTTTCTTTTTCCTCAGGTTCATCTAAAATCTCAAAGACCCGTTTTGTCGCTGCTGAGGCACTTTGTAACACAGATGATAATTGCGTTACATTTCCCATTGGTTGGCTGATTTGCCAAATGTATTGGATAAACGCTTGTAGTTGCCCAACAACGATGACGCCCGAGATAACGTAAAAGCTTCCTAAAATCGCCATACCAATGTAAGTAGCGTACGCCGTCAACTGCACTAAAGGCATCATCAATCCAGAAATGAAGGCCGCTCTAAATCCAAAATGTTTTAACTTATGATTGACTTTATGAAAGCCTTCAAACGTTTCTTTCTCACGGCCATATACTTTTAACACGCTAAAACCAGTCATGTTTTCTTGAACATAGCCGTTTAATTCTCCTAAAGAGTTTTGCATTTCTTGGAAATACTTTTGAGAAGCATTGATCACTCGTTTAGAGATCCAAATCGATGCTGGGATCATGATCATTGAGATCAACGCCATGATTGGTTGGATATAAAACATCATCGCCGCTGCCATCGTAATTCCTAAGATCGCATTCACGACACCGATAAATGCTTGTTGTAAAGCACCGCTGACTGCATCTACGTCATTTGTTACACGAGATAAAATATTTCCTTGTTGGTTTTTATCAAAATAAGAAACCGGCAAGCGATTGATTTTTTCTTCAATATCTCTACGCAAGTCTTTCATTGCGCTTTGAACAACATTTGTCATTAATACACCCGAAAGTAATTGAGAGATACAGTACCCTGTACCAACTACTGCGATCCAAATCAAACAGTTAATGATATAAGAAAAATTGATGGATTCATTATTTGCTAGGTTTTTACTGATTTCTGTCGTTGGAAGACCTACGACGTAAGGAAGCGCTGCGTTGAATGCCACCGTCAAAAATGTAAATAACAGTACTAAGATAAACGTCAAACGATACGGACGGATATAGCGGGCTAAACGTTTAAAAGAAGCGAAGGTTTTTTTCATGCTAATTCCTCCTTCGATAATTGAGAAGCGGCGATATCGTAATAAATCGGACAATTTTCCAATAGCTCACGATGTGTTCCCATGCCCACTACTTCTCCTTCATTCATTACGATGATTTTATCCGCGTGCATGATCGTACCCACACGTTGCGCCACGATCAGTACGGTTGAGTCAGTGGTTTCTTTTTTCAACCTTGCGCGAAGTTTTGCATCTGTTTGATAATCAAGTGCAGAAAAGCTATCATCAAAAATATAGATTTCTGGACGGCGGATAATTGCTCGAGCAATCGCTAACCGTTGCTTTTGTCCACCGGAGAAGTTTGCCCCACCTTCAGAAAGATGTTCATCATATCCATCTGCTTTTTTGGAAATAAAATCAGTTGCCTGCGCAATATCAGCCGCACGCTCCATTTCCTCTTGTGTTGCATCTTCCTTACCGTATCTCAAATTTTCAGCGATCGTGCCCGTAAACAATAATGCTTTTTGTGGAATAAAACCGATTTTTTGTCTCAACTTACTCAACTGATACTTACGTACATCGACACCATCAATCAAAATCTCCCCATGTGTAACATCATAAAAACGAGGAATCAATTGGATCAACGTCGATTTACCACTACCGGTACTACCGATAAATGCTACGGTTTCGCCAGGTGAAGCGGTGAAACTCACATTACGGATCACTGGTTCTTGCGAATGGCCAGGATAAGCAAACGTTACATTTTTAAATTCAATGTATCCTTTTGTTTTTGTTTCTGATACCCCAGTGGCATCTTCAACAATAGCAGGTGAAGCATCTAAAGCTTCTTGGATACGACTAGCAGATACTGCTGCCCGTGGATACATCATGAACACACTGGCAAACAACATAAATGAAAACAATGCGTGGAAAATATATTCAATAAAAGCAATCAAATTCCCTACTTGCAATTGACCATCTGCGATTTGCAGCGTACCACTCCAAATGATCAAGATCATCACGATATTGAATAAGAAGAAAAAGCCGGGTTGCGCAACCGCCATCAAACGAAAGAGACTCTTAGAACTTGATGCATAATTCTCATTGACTTTTTCAAATCTTTTTTCTTCGAATTTTTCATTTACAAACGCACGGATCACTCGCAAACCTGATAGATTTTCACGTAAGATACTATTGATCCTGTCTAGATTCTTTTGTTGGATTTTTGATAAAGGTTCAGAGAACTTAGCAATCCCAATAACAGCCAACAATAAGAATGGCAACGCGCCAATAACATACAGCCCAAGAGATGGACTGGTACGCATAACCATATACAAACTAACAACAAACATCATCGGTGCCATAAAACCGATTCTCAAAATATTTTGTAGAAACAACATGATCTGGTACGCATCATTGGTCGTACGAGTGATCAATGACGACACACCTAATGTTTCATACTCTTGATGTGAGTAAGTTTGGATATGTTTGAATAGATCGTCACGAATGTCAGCCACGATATTCGTTGTGATCCTAGAACCAAAATATCCTAAAAATATATTCATAATGATCCCGATCACCGTGATCACGATCATTAATATCCCTTGTTGTTTCACATAGTCAAAATCATCATTGAGGATCCCGACGTCGATCATGCGTGCTAAAATAGTTGGTAAACCTAACTCGATCAAAATAAAACCGAATACACATATAAAATTCAACACCAAATATTTCTTGTAGCGCATGGTGTAATGCCACATTAACTTCACTTTATCATCTCCTTTGAATATTCTAACTATCTTGCCATTACTTTCAATAGTAGCACACTCTCCTCCATTAGAGAACACTTCTATTTTTTTAAAAGAAACTTTTCTGAAAAATATTTTTCTTTGCTACCTTTTTTCATTTTACGGTGACCGTTTTCTATACTTATCTCTTGATTTATGCTAGAATAGCAATTAACTATTGTATGTTTCATACAGAGGATCCGAGTAAAAAATATTCCAATTGGATAAGCAAATGCGAGGCTTGTCTCTTTAAGGAGAATCAAGTATTTTTCTTAAAGTATAAAAAATACAGGTGGCTAGTCCCCTCGTTTTGTGTTGTCCAAAAATACTACGCTAAATTACTGCATGATGCAGATAAAGGAGACATATATAATGATTTACAAAGTTTATTATCAAGAGTCAAAAATCCGTAACCCAAAACGTGAAGAAACACAGTCGCTATACATCGAGGCAAATAGCGATGTTGAAGCACGTCAACGAGTGGAAGAAAATACCCCATACAATATCGAATTCGTACAACTTCTAGAAGGCAACCATCTAGACTACGAAAAAGAAAACCCAGCATTCACATTAGTGGAGTTTTAAGATGAAACTTTCCATCAAAAATAATGAGACAGGCGTCTTTGCGATTGGTGGATTAGGTGAAATCGGGAAAAATACGTATGGGGTACAATTCCAAGATGAGATCATCATCATCGATGCTGGAATCAAATTTCCAGAAGATGAACTGCTTGGCATTGACTACGTCATTCCTGATTACAACTATATCGTACAAAACATACACAAAATAAAAGCATTAGTGATCACTCACGGACACGAAGACCATATCGGTGGGATTCCTTACTTATTGAAACAAGCAAATATCCCGATCTATGCTGGGCCTTTAGCTTTAGCACTGATCACAAACAAACTGGATGAACATGGTCTGCTTCGTGATGCTGTACTCAATGAGATCAATGAAGATACCGTGATCCGTTTCAGAAAAACATCAGTCAGCTTTTTCCGAACAACTCATAGTATTCCTGATGCTTTGGGTGTCGTTGTCAAAACGCCTTCTGGTAACGTGGTTGCCACTGGAGATTTCAAATTTGATTTCACACCTGTAGGAGAACCAGCTAATTTGCATAAAATGGCTCGTATCGGAGAAGAAGGCGTGCTTTGCCTACTCTCAGATAGTACCAATGCAGAGATCCCAACGTTCACAAAATCAGAAAAAACGATCGGCCTTTCAATTTTGAAGATTTTCGAAAAAATCGAAGGACGTATCATCTTTGCCAGCTTTGCTTCCAATATCTTCCGTCTGCAACAAGCAGCAGAAGCAGCTGTAGCAACTGGCAGAAAAATCGCTGTTTTTGGTCGTAGCATGGAAAATGCGATCGTCAACGGACAACGTCTTGGCTACATCAAAGTACCAGATGGTACATTTGTTGATGCGCATGAGATCAATCGCTTACCGGCAAACGAAACAATGATTTTATGTACAGGTTCTCAAGGAGAGCCAATGGCTGCCTTGAGCCGTATTGCGAATGGGACCCATCGTCAAATCCAGATCCAACCAGATGATACAGTGATTTTCTCTAGTTCTCCGATCCCAGGTAACACAACAAGCGTGAACCACTTGATCAACTTGTTGTCTGAAGCTGGTGCTGAAGTGATCCATGGAAAAATCAATAATATCCATACCTCTGGTCATGGTGGACAAGAAGAACAAAAACTGATGCTTCGTTTGATGAAGCCAAAATATTTTGTTCCGGTCCACGGTGAGTTTCGGATGTTGAAGATCCACGCTTCTCTTGCACAAGATACAGGAGTCCCAGCGGAGAATTGTTTCATCATGGAAAATGGTGATGTCTTAGCTTTGACAAGTGATTCTGCTCGTTTAGCAGGTAAATTCGTGGCTGGTGATGTGTATATCGACGGTAGTGGAATCGGCGACATCGGTAACGTTGTTTTACGAGATCGTCATTTGCTCTCTGAAGAAGGACTTGTCCTTGCTGTGACGACAGTCGATATCAAGAAAAAAGAGATCCTTGCTGGTCCAGATATCCTTTCTCGCGGCTTCGTTTATATGCGAGAATCAGGTGATATGATCAATGAAGCGCAACGTATCTTGTTCCACGCATTACGTGATGTGCTAAATGCACCCGATTGTTCGGAACACAAACTAAAAGAAGCGATGGTCGGCGCACTGCAACCTTTCTTGTTCGACCGCACAGAAAGACATCCAATGATCATCCCTATGGTGATGACTCCGGATCAAGACTAACTCAAAACCACCAAACGAAATCGATCGTCTGGTGGTTTTTTTGTGATGAAAAAAAAGAGACTGTGTAATCACAGTCCCTTTTATCAACTAATTGATTCGCTCCATGAGAAAGCAAGCGTCATGTCAGTATATTTTCGTATGGATTATGCTTTTTCAACATTTGTAGCTTGTGGGCCACGATCTGAATCTTCTACGTCAAAAGTAACTGGTTGACCTTCTTCTAATGTTTTGAATCCTTCACCTTGGATAGCTGAAAAGTGTACGAATACGTCGCTGCCGTCTTCACGTGAAATAAAACCAAATCCTTTTTCAGCGTTGAACCATTTTACTGTTCCTTTTTCCATTAATAATACCCTCCTCGTGCCAAAGCACTAATTTGATTGTAACATTGCTCGTGTACGATAGAGGTGCAACAGATGTTTCAACTTCTATTCCCAAACAAAATTACATTATAATTGTACACTTGGTTGTTTTTTTTTGCAAGAAAGCTACATCATTCTTTTTCCATTAATCCTTCTTCTCTCAAACTAAAATATTGTTTGCGCCCAATGATCAGATGATCAAGCACTTCGATCCCCATCATCTCTCCACATTCCTGGATGCGTCGAGTCAATCGCATGTCCTGCTTAGACGGAAGAACGTTGCCGCTTGGATGATTGTGTGCAATCACAAGCCGTGCAGCCGAATAGCGGACCGCGTAATGGAACACTTCCCGCGGATGTGCGATCGTCTGATCCAGCGAACCAATAAATAGTGTTTTTTTTAGCAAGATTTGATTTTTTGTATCTAAATAAATACAAACTAAATGTTCTTGTTTTTGATCTTTTAGTTCTAAAATCAATTCTTTTGCCAATGCGTAACTGGCATGGACCGTCTTCGTTTGTCTTAGTTGATCGACTTGGATGCGCCGACCAAGCTCGATCAACGCTTTGATTTCCAAAGCTTTGACGCGACCGATCCCACGAACAGCCTCTAATTCTGCTAACGTTGCTTGTCTCAAGAGCGCTAACCCACCAAATTTCTTCAATAACGTACCTGCTATTTCTAATACATTATAAGGATGCTGACCGGTTCGCAATAAGATTGCTAAAAGCTCTTGGTCTGATAATGCATCTTCGCCATAAATCTCCATTCTTTCTCTAGGCAGAGAAGTCGATGGAACTGTATGAAGTAAATTTGTTTCCATAAAAAATCCTCCTTTCCCGTGCGCTCAAAATAAGATACGGAAAAAGAGGTCATTTATTTTATTTATTTGCGATCAATGACGGAACTTCATGAAGTGAAGACACAATCGCTGTTGTTTTTGCAGCTAATTCATCAGAAGGTGCTAATAGATCTGGCACCATGATAACTGGGATGCCAGCACCATGAGCGGCTAGTACGCCATTTTGAGAGTCTTCCAATATCAAAGTCTCTGCTTTTTCTGTTCCCAAATAAGCATGGGCACGTAAAAAAATTTCCGGATCTGGTTTTGCACGTTTGACATTTTCAGCGGAGACGATCGTGTCAAAACGATGGCGTAGATCATTTTTTTCTAGTAACAGCTCAATCACATGGCGCTGATTGCTTGATGCTACCACTTTTGGAATATCCTGTTCTTCCAAAAAGTTCAAAAATTCCAACACTCCTGGCTTTAATTCCACTTGCCCTGAAGCAAAACGGTCAAGTGTTTCTTGATAGGAATCGTCAATAAATTTTTGGACAGTTTCTCGACCAAAACTTGCAAAAATAGTATGGTAGTTCGCCCAAACCTCTTCATCAGATACCCCTAAAAATCGTAAATAAAGGTCTTTATCGTAGGGAAATCCCATTCGATCCGCTACTGTCTGAGATGCCTCATAGTATACGATCTCTGTATCAAATAATAAGCCATCCATATCGAAAATCACTGCATTAACTTTCATTTTTTCCTCCCAACTGTACAAGTAAATGTCGCACTTCAGAAATAAAATAGAGTGAACCTGTTACTACAAGAACATCTTCATCCGTCATCTTCTCCAAAATCTCCGCAAGTCCAAATTGCCACATTGAAACAATGGTGACTTGATCTTCCGTGCTTGCTTCGATATCCGTCAGCTCGATGGCTTTAGGATAATCAAAAGTGGTGACATAGATCGTTGCGTTTGGTATGTCTTGTAATTGGTGTAACATTTTATCAACCTCTTTTGTTCGTAAAGCAGAGAACAAAAGATGGATATGATCCCCTTTGAATTCTTCTTTTAGATTTTGGACTAAACGTGCCATGGCATGCGTATTATGCGCCCCATCTAAAATCACTAATGGTTCTTCACTTAATCGTTCCATTCGTCCAGGCCATTGCGCCTTTTTCAAGCCATTCATCACGTCTTTTTCGCGGAATGGGAGATTCATCAATTTGCAATACACTTGATACATTTCAACTGCCATACCGGCATTTTCTACTTGGTGTTGCCCGATCATATGGATCATCAACTTGGGGATCTTACCATACTCATTTTGGAATGAAAAAATCTCGCCCCATTCTTCTGCCGGATGTTTGTAGGTAACCGTATAATCCTCTCCACATGCGTGATGTGGCGCATTTTTTAGTTTGGCTTGCTTTTCGATCACTGCCATCGCTTCTGGTACGATCTTCCCAGTGACTAGTGGCACATTTTGTTTGATGATGCCCGCTTTTTGAGCGGCAATCTCTTCGATCGTATCGCCTAAGATATCCGTATGATCCATGCCGATCGTCGTGATGCCCGTCAACAAAGGTTTTGCAACATTTGTCGAATCGAGTAAACCTCCTAAGCCAACTTCGATGATCGCAACGTCGACTTGTTCTTCCAGAAAATAATCAAACGCCATCGCAGTCAATGTTTCAAATTCAGTAATGCCGGCTACCGCTTCAAATTGATCCATTTGCTCGACTAGCGGTTGATATTTCTTTACCAGTCGGATCAATGATTCATCAGGGATGCCTTGACCATTGATGGAAATGCGTTCATTGAATGATTCAATGTATGGGGATGTAAATGTTCCGACTGTTAAACCGGCTTCTTCCAATAAATATCTTAAATAAGTTACTGTTGAACCTTTGCCATTCGTTCCTGCAATATGGATCGTTTTGACTTTGTCTTCTGGATGCCCGACTACCTCTAATAAGGCTTCTACTCTGTCTAACCCAGGACGTGAGCCAAATGGTAATCGGCTATGGATCCAATTGATTGCTTCTTCGATTTTCACGTTTCCATTCCCCCATTCCTCTTCATTATAACAAAAAAGCCCACGTAAGAAACAATGAAATCCAGAAGAGTTTTTTTCTCAAAAAAAAAAAGAGGCAACTTTCGTCACCTCTCTTAATTTATCTAATTGATCGATTTTAATTGTTCGATACGTTCATTTACAGCTGCTTGTTTTTCTAAATAATCTTTTTCTTTGGCACGCTCTGCCTCAACGACGTCATCAGGTGCATTGGAAACAAATCGTTCGTTGTTCAATTTCCCTTGTACACGTTTGACTTCACCTGTCCATTTCGCTAATTCTTTTTCTAAGCGTTGGATTTCCTCTTCAATGTTGATCAATCCCGCTAAAGGTAAGAAGATTTCCGCGCCAGTCAAGACAGCAGACATTGCTAGATCCGGTGCTGTCACTTCACTAGAGATCGTTAGCTCTTCTGGATTACAGAAGCGTTCGATATAATTAGTGTTCTCGATCAAGAATTGATCGATCTTCGGATCATTTGTTTTGATCAATAACGTGATCGGTTTTGATAATGGTGTATTTACTTCAGAACGGATGTTACGAACAGAACGGATCAGTTCTTTCAGTACTTCCATCCCTTTTGAAGCTGCTTCATCATCATATTCCGGTTGAACGACTGGATAGTCAGCAACCACTAAAGAAGTTCCTTTATGAGGAATGTGTTGCCAAATTTCTTCTGTTACAAATGGCATGATTGGGTGCAATAAGCGTAAGATCTGATCGAGTGTATGGACAAGAATACTACGGTTGGTTTGTTTTGCTGCTTCGTCCTCACCATAAAGTGTTTCTTTACTCATCTCAATATACCAGTCACAGAAATCATCCCAGATAAAGTTATACAATTGACGACCTGCCTCACCGAACTCAAATTGTTCAAACAAGTCAGTCACTTTAGCGATCGTTTCATTCAAACGAGTCAAGATCCAGCGATCAGCTACTGTTTTTTCACCGGAAAGATCAATATCTTCTACTGTCATCCCTTCTACGTTCATAATAACAAAACGCGAAGCATTCCAGATTTTATTGATAAAGTTCCAAGAAGCATCCATTTTTTCGTAACTGAAACGTACGTCTTGTCCTGGTGCTGAACCATTCGATAAGAACCAACGTAACGCATCGGCACCGTATTTTTCAATGACTTCCATTGGATCGATCCCATTTCCAAGGGATTTACTCATCTTGCGTCCTTGTTCATCACGGATCAATCCGTGGATCAAGACGTTTTCAAATGGGCGACGTTCTGTAAATTCCAAGCTTTGGAAAATCATTCGGCTTACCCAGAAAAAGATAATATCGTATCCTGTTACCAATGTACTTGTTGGGAAGTAACGTTGGTAATCTTCATTGTTTTCGTCAGGCCATCCCATCGTTGAGAAAGGCCATAACGCTGAACTAAACCAAGTATCCAAGACATCAGGATCTTGTATCCAGTTTTCACTATCAGCTGGTGCTTCCATACCGACATACATTTCACCAGTTTCCTTGTGGTACCACGCAGGAATTTGATGTCCCCACCATAATTGACGTGAGATGACCCAGTCATGAACATTTTCCATCCAACGTAAGAACGTTTGGTTGAAGCGTGGTGGGAAGAATTCCACAGCATCCTCTGTTTCTTGGTTTTGAATTGCCTTTTCAGCTAAAGGCGCCATTTTTACAAACCATTGTGTCGATAAACGAGGTTCAACAACTACCCCTGTACGCTCAGAGTGACCAACATTGTGGATCATCGTTTCGATCTTGATCAAACGACCGATCTCTTTTAGATCAGCGACAATCGCTTTACGTGCTGCAAAACGATCCATCCCTTGATATTTCCCTGCTAATTCATTCATCGTGCCATCTTCGTTCATGACATTCACTCGTGGAAGATCATGACGATTACCAACCTCAAAGTCATTTGGATCATGGGCTGGTGTGATTTTTACAACACCTGTTCCAAATTCCATGTCGACATATTCATCGGCTACGATCGGGATCTCTTTGTTAACTAAAGGTAAAATAACTTTTTTCCCAATCAGTGCTTGGTATCGCTCGTCCTCTGGATGAACCGCAATCGCTGTATCACCAAGCATCGTTTCCGGACGTGTCGTTGCGATTTCAACCACACCTGAACCGTCAGCTAATTCATAGCTCATATGATAAAAGGCGCCTTCGATTTCTTTGTGGATCACCTCAATGTCAGAAAGGGCTGTCCGTGCTTGCGGGTCCCAGTTGATGATGTATTCGCCACGGTAGATCAACTCTTTTTCGTACAAGCTAACGAATACTTTACGAACCGCTTCAGATAAGCCATCGTCTAAAGTGAAACGTTCACGGCTATAATCTAAAGATAAGCCCATTTTTGCCCATTGTTCACGGATATGACCCGCATATTCTTCTTTCCATTCCCATACTTGATCAATGAATTTTTCACGACCAAGATCATAACGAGAAACGCCTTGCTCACGTAGTTTTTCTTCTACTTTTGCTTGTGTCGCGATCCCCGCATGGTCCATTCCGGGTAACCATAACGTATCGTACCCTTGCATTCTTTTTTGGCGAATCAACATATCTTGTAATGTTGTATCCCAAGCATGACCTAAATGGAGTTTACCAGTCACGTTGGGAGGGGGGATAACGATCGAATAAGGTTTTGCTTTCTTGTCGCCACTAGGTTTGAACAAATCTTCGTCTAACCAGTTTTGATAACGTCCCGCTTCAACTTCTTGCGGATTGTACTTTGTGGAGAGATTCTTTTCTTCCGTCATACTGTGTTCCTCCTTTAAAATAAAAAAACGCCCTAAAATACTTTCGTATTTAGGACGTATAGATTACGCGGTACCACCTAATTTGTAATAGCTGCCTATTACCTCTCAAAGTGAGTTAACGATCACTACTCGTTCATCTCTACTCGATTCAAGATAAAAACTCCCAAGCTACCTTCACTAGCTTTCGTTAAGAACGTTCCACCATTCGTTCTCTCTCTCTAAACGTCGGACTAGTTACTCCTCTTGATCAACATCTTGACTCATTTTACAATGGTTAGAATCTAAAGTCAATAAAAGCTCTTAATGAATCACTGATCGATTTGCTGAAAAACAAACCCTTGGAACGTTCATTGTTCGCTCTCTGTGCTGTTATTTAGAAGAAAAGACTTGTGAATAATTCTCATCAAAATAAATCAATGTCTGTAATTCAGTAGTCAAATCGATGTATTGCATATGGACATGTGGCGGGACACTGACACGATCAGGCGCAAAATTCAAGATCGCAGTGATTCCACCTTTGACGATCTCATCGATGGCTGATTGTGAATACTTACTCGGCACAGTTGATATCGCCACTTTGATGCCTTCTTTTTCAACGATTTCACTAAAACGATCCATAGGGTATACCATCACGCCTTCGATTTCTTTCCCTGCAATGGCTGGATCATTATCAAAGACACAAACAATATTCAAATTCGCATTTCTTCTGAAATTATTATGCTTTAATGCTTTTCCTAAATTACCAAAACCAACTAAGGCGATTCTTTTTTCTTCTTCTGTATTCAAGATCCGATCAAACACTTCAATCAAATAGGGAACATCGTACCCATAACCGCTTCGTCCCAATTCCCCTAAATGAGAAAAATCTCTGCGGATCGTTGCGGAAGGTACTTGCGTGATTTCACTGAATTCATTTGATTTGATCCGTTGAACACCAGAATCATTCAACATATTCAAATAGCGTAAATATAAAGGCAACCGTTTGGCTGTTGCTTTGGGTAACGTTTCTGATTTTTCTCGCATATCGCTTCTCCTTGTTAATCATTTCACATAATCTCAGTTTAGCATGGAACGAGGAACCTCGCAATAGGCGGACGCTCAACTCCTTTTAAAAACAAATAAAATAAGCAAGAAAATCAAAAATATAAAAAGTTATTTTTTGATTTTCTTACTTATTTCTTGAAGTTGGACTTTTTTGCCTGCTACCAGCGTTTAGAGTAAGTCAGAAAACTCTTCTGCTTGTTGCTTCGTTGTTTCCGTGTGGATCGTTTCGATCTTCAATCCTGCCAATGCACGTTCGATCATGCCATCGATATCCAATCGTTCTTCATATTGATGGACTTTTTCAAGTCGCGGACGTGTCTTGGGTTGCGGTGGAGCAAAAATCGTACAGCAATCTTCAAATGGTTGGATGGACAAATCAAACGTATCGATTTGTTCCGCTACTTCGATGATCTCTAGTTTATCCATCGTCGCTACAGGGCGAATGATCGGTGTATTCGTAACCTCATTGATAGCTACCATACTTTGAAGTGTTTGCGAAGCCACCTGTCCTAAAGATTCCCCATTTAAAATCACCAAGCCATGACGAATACGGCGGATCTCGTCTGTTAAGCGAAGCATCATACGACGAGTGATCGTCATCCAGTAACCTTGTGGTACCACTCGTTTGATTTCTTCTTGCACTTCTGTAAATGGTACTTCGATGAACTCGATTTTTCCTACATAAGGCGTTAGTTTGACTGTTAGATCTTTGGCTTTTTGCAACGCTTGTTCACTTGTATAAGGCGGACTAGCAAAATGGACCGCTTCGATCTCAACCCCACGTTTCATAGCATAATAACCGGCAACAGGTGAGTCGATCCCTCCTGAAAGCATCAACATGCCTTTACCGCTTGTACCAACCGGCAGACCACCGGCACCTTTGATCGTTTCATAGGAAAGATAAGCACCATCTCGGCGTATCTCCACACGTAAGGCAATATCTGGCTTTCTCATTTGTACTTGGATATCAGGAAAAACATCGATGACTGCATCTCCTAAGGCTTGATTCAGTTCATTACTATTCAATTCAAAACTATGATCACTACGCTTTGCAATGATCTTAAATGTTTCTTTTCCTGTATAGATTTCTTGCATGATCTCCTGAACTGCTTGTTTTAAACTTTGTACGTCTTTTTCCACTTGCACGCTCGGTGAAAAGTTTTGGATCCCGAAGATTTTTGCTAACTTAGGGATGACTAGCTGACCGTCTACTCCATTTAAAAGGAGATGCATACGATCGCGCTCTGCATGAATCTTGATTTCAGGAAAATCGCTCAATGCTTGTCTGACATTTTGTGCCAACTGCATAATAAAACTTCTACGATTTTTTCCTTTTGTTGAAAGTTCACCATAGCGAACCATAATTTCACTGTACTTCAAAAAAACACTCCTCTGATTCTTAATTGATGACTGAAAATTTCTTATACAACTGCTTGAAAATAATCATGAATTGCTCAACTTCTGCCATCGTATTACTTTCGTCCAAGCTGACACGAATAGCGGAAGTAGCTAGATCATTGGGAACTTGCATCGCATGTAGTGTGCTACTTGCCATGTGCTTGCGAGAAGAACAAGCGCTAGTCGTAGAAACAAATATTTGTTTTTCTTCCAGTGCATGGACCAGTACTTCACCGCGGATTCCTTTTAGTGAGAAACACAAAATGTGTGGTGCATAATCGTCACCCTCAGAAAAAATCGTTACTTTATCATACGTATGTAAAGCTTCAATCAATGCTTGTTTAAGATACGCTGTTTGGTTTGGTTTTTGTGCTTTGATATCTAATGCTAATCGTAAAGCTTTAGCCATCGCGACGATTCCTGGCACATTTTCTGTTCCGCTACGTTGATTCTTTTCTTGCCCACCACCGGTCAATAGCGGCGATAAACGACGACCTTTTTTCCAATAAATAAAGCCAACACCACGAGGCCCATGGAATTTATGTGCAGAAAAAGTGGCAAAATCCACTCGTTCAGTCAACCACTCCGCCAAAGGTACTTTACCGATTGCCTGTACTGCATCCACATGAAAATGAATCTTAGGATGATCATTCAAAAAGGTACTGATTTCTTTGATTGGCTGGATCGCACCGACTTCATTATTGACCGCCATAACTGAAACCAAAATCGTTTCTTTACGTACTAATTTTTTCAGCTCATCTACGCGTACGATCCCTCTTTTATCGACAGGCGCAATACTCACTTCGATACCGAGCTTCGTTAATTGTTCAGCTGTTTCACTGACTGCTGGATGTTCAACGCCTGAAATGATCATATGGTTGCCATAGCCAAGTTTTTCCAGCATCGTTCCTTTCAGTACCCAGTTGTTTCCTTCTGTTCCTCCTGATGTAAAATAAATTTCTTCAGGAGAGGCAGAAACTAATTCAGCGATTTGTTTTCTTGCTTGCTGTAACAAGCGATTTGCCTGATTCCCTAAATCGTGTAGACTTGATGGATTGCCGATGATCCGCTGACTTGTTTTGACATACGCATCCAAGCTTTGAGGATAGATCGGTGTTGTCGCACTATTATCGAAATATATCATATAAAACCCTTCTTTTTTGAAATTCTTTTCTATTATAACGGTTGTCCATTACGCTTTCAAGAGGCGTTTGTTTGAGACAAGATAAAAACAATTGAACACTCCTCACTGATCGGTCATGATGGCTCAGTTCCTGAAAAAAAGACAACACTTGGCAATTGCCTGTGTTGTCTTTTTTGATCACGCGATCATACTAAATCAGGATGATTGAAGTAAAAATCTTCAATTCGTTTGAATGCACCTGGTTCTGTGCGCTCTAATGCTGTGCCGATCTCATCCAAAGCTTCTTGATAGTGATATTCTTTATTGAATAAGTAATAACTCTTTTCAATCGCTTCTTTCACTTCTTCGTGTGTGTGGCGATAACGGTTCGCATATTGCAACATTTGTTCGGTCAATGCTGCTGCATCCACTAGATCGTGAGTTTTCTTATCTAGTAACTCTAAGTCTTCTTCGCATAATGCGACAAGACGTTCGACTTCATCCATGTTGACTCTGATTTTATTCAACACAGTACTCAATTCTTCAATGCGTTCTGTTGCCACAAAGAAAAACTCTAGATAATCATTTGGCAAACCTGGTAATCGTTGTTTTTCAACAAACCGTTTAAGACTACGCAATTTAAATTCGAATGTATCGATTTTTTCTTGCGCTTCTTTTTCACCTTTTCTTAGTTCGTGTAAAGAATCGCTGATTTCAACCTGTTGGTTTTCAATATCTTCTAACACTTTGAAAACTTTTTTGTAGAACGTTCTCACTTCTGAGTAAGGAACTTCGTGTTGTTGCAGCTGTGGTTTGATCTGCTCGTTTTGACGTTCAATCTCTTCCACTTCTGTTTGGAAACCACGGACACGCCCGATCTCATTATGGTTCAATGTATAACTTTGAGCGGTATGATCTAATTCGATCAACAATTGACGATTGTTTTTCGTCGCATGTTTGATATATTGTTCGATCGTTGCTTGGTTTTTAGCGACAAAAGCCTGTGCTTCCATCTCACGCTCTAATATATCATATAGTGCATCGATCAGATTGGCCGTTTCACGATTTTCAAATTCTACAGTTTCAACTTCCGTTTTCTCAATATTGATCAACGAACGTTCGATTCGACGATTGATCGTTTCGATATCGCCAACTAGGTTTTCTTCTGGAAAAACATACTCCTCTTTGATCAAGCGGTCATACGTCTCTTGGATCTCCTCAACTTGCGCTGGGAAAGTCGTATTCAAATCTTCGAATAATGGAGGAATTTTTTTCATTAAAGCATCTACTTCATACGTGTGTTTTTCTGCTTTATCTAGCACTTCACGCGCTTCAACTGGATCACCAGAAGTATTTAGAGTAACAAATTGTGTGAACTCATTCTCAATAGTTTTCACTTGTTTTTGTAACTCAGGTAAAGCTGGTCCGTATTGTTGTTCTTCCTCACGAATCGTTGCTTTTAATTCCTCATAAACGTCTAAAGCTTGTTGAACAGCCAAGGAATTACGTTCTTCTGTTTCACGCAACTCTTTCAGACCATCACGAATCTCAGCAACTTCTTTTTCCATTTGGTTCATTGTTGCTTCGGCTTCTTCGACTGCTTTTTTCCCTTTTAAGAATCTAAAGCTCTCATTGAGATTTTCGACTTCAAAGATTTGACTTTCTAACTCGGCAAATGATGAGGTAGAGATGTCATTCCATTTTTGACTCCATTCACGAAAGGTATTTTGGCTTTGCCCCACTAGATGCATTTTTTTGACATCGTCAACTTCTTCAATCACAGGCAAGTCGAATAATTCTTCCTTGCGTTTTTCTAAGACGTCCAATCGATCTTGGTTTTTTTTCTTCATTACGTAACTAACCAAAAAAGCCAGAATGGCGACTATAATGATTGCAATGACGATCCCGATGATAACATTATTTCCCATTTAAGGTTCCTCCGTTTTCAATATGCATCTACTGTCTATATTTGTTTATGATCAGACGAATCTGATTTTGCATAACATTGTTAATACGTCTTTCGTGCAAAAAGACATCTATTTTATATTATAACACACTCTGTTCACTCATACACTACCTACGTAAAAAATCTTTTTTGCACGTGGATAATCTATATTTTTAGCAACTAATCGCTTGCTGACGGTTTTTCTGCGAAAGATTTTAGCTGATCCGCCCTACTTATTTGCTTTTGGATTTCTTTTGTGATCCTGTCTTCTGGCGCGTAATCTCTCTGCCAATTGTCCGGTTTCATTACTTTGTTCGTGATCGGATCATAATGAGGTTTGCCATCTGGAAACAGTTTTCCCATATTCGCTTGATGGACGATGTCAAAAATCTTGGTAGGATCAACGCCAAGTAACGAAAAAGAGCCATAGGTAAAATAAAGTAAATCTGTCAACGCATCCACTTGCTCGACTAAACTTTCTTCTCCCCAAGCCTTTTTTGTAAGCATTTTTTTCTCTGCTTGATCGAGTGCTTGATGCAAATATTGGACGGAATCATGCAATTTTTCTGCATCGCCACCACTCGCTGCTGCTACAAATTCAACTAACTCTTCGATTTTGAAACCTGCTCGATCATCCGCATGTTTTTTAGTAAAAGCAGTTGGTCGATCTGGGATTCTCGGATCAAACGTCCGATGAAATCGTTCCACTTTTTGATAAGGTGTTTCTGGTTCCATACTGAAATTCTTCCTCCTAACAGACACTCGTTCAGTGTACTACACCAAAATGCTTCAATCCTTTATAAATACCATCATCTTCATTTGTCGCCGTAACAAAATCAGCTTCTTGCTTCACAGCAGTTGGGGCATTGCCCATTGCAACACCGATCCCCACACCTTTTAGCATCTCAACATCATTGTAATGGTCGCCGAATGCCATGATATCGGTCAATGCGATACCTTTATTTTCCGCAAACTGTTTGATTCCTAACAATTTAGAACCGCCTTTTGGAATAATATCGACCGTATAAGGATTTGAGCGTTGGAACGAGCATTCTGGAAATCGTTGGACAAGTTTTTCTTGTTCAGACGTTTGGCTCAATAAAATACATTGATAGATCGGCTCGTTCAATATCGCCAATGTTTCATACCGTTTTCGTTGCCGATGTGGACTGAAGACTTGTAAGATTTTTTTCAATAGACGTACCGGAAATTTTTTAGGCAAATGATTCACTATTTTTTTGATGACGATCGATTGCCCTAACATCATCGTCGTTGAACCATCCAGTTGTTCCCGTCCACCAAAAATGATTTGTCGATGATACGCATCCGAAAAGTGGACGATATCGTTCAATACTTTTTTGTCAAATGGCTGGTCGACGATCGTGTGATTACGATCAAAGACTAATTGCCCATTGTAGACAACAAACATATCTAGTTCAAGTTCATCGATCACTTCTTTGATTTTAACGGGGCTACGTCCAGTGGCGACACCACACAATATGCCTTTTTTTTGTAATTGTCCAATCGCATCTTTAGTTGAAGCCAACGCTTTGGCTTGATTATTGACTAATGTGCCATCGATATCAAAAAAAACTGCTTTGATCATGTAGTTCCATCACCTCTTTCAATTATTCGTTGATTAAATTTATGGTCCAATACTATCATTTCTGATTGATAAACATCGTTCATATTTTACATATATTGACAATAATCGGCTAGAAACCGAATATTCAAAACAAATCGATTTGTTTTGGATTAAGCTCCTCTGGTTCGATTCCTAAGATTTTTTGTAACGCCAAGGCATTTTCGGCCGCATCTCCGCCAGAGTTATTATTGAAAATCACACCGATCTGTTTTGTTGATCCTTCTACTTTTTTGATTGCCGCTGCTAGTTCTTGCAACTCTTCTTCAGAATATCGATACAACGTTCTTTTTTTTCGCCAATCCTGATCATTCGCTTGCCAACCTTGCTCATTTCTTCCATGAAAACGAAAAAGCGTAAAATCCGGATTTGTAACATAAGGATCAAAAGGAATCGTCGTATTTAATAGTTGTGGTTCATCAATGACCGCTAAGGAAAACATTGCTTTAGTCATAAATTGTCTTGTTCGAGATAGAAACTGTTCACTATACCAAGAATAATCACGTAACTCGATCGCTATCGGATAGCCGGCAAACCATTTTCTTAGTTTTCTTAAATACGCTACATTCTCTTTCGTACACTTGAACGAAGCGGGGAATTGAACGAGGAAACAAAAAAGTTTCCCTGCTTCATACATTGGCGCCATCACGTCTAAAAAACGGTCGATCATCTCTTCTTCTGATTGATAGTACTTCTGCCAGTCCCCTTGACCGCTAATACCTTGATAAGCTTTCATCACGAAGCGAAAAGATGCGGGTACTTCATTCACCCACTTCTCCACCGATGATTTCCTAGGGATCCCATAATATGCTGTATCTAATTCGACGAATGAAAGCACACTCGCATAATCGTAAAGCGTATTATTCTTTTTTCCTGTTAATTTGTCATGTTCTTTAAATGAAGTCAAGCCAATTTTGATCACGGCGAATCACTTCCATTCGTTTAAAATTCATTATCTTCATTTTATATTCCTAGCCGATCGATTTCAATTGATTCATTCGTAGCAAAACTCTTTTATATAGTATACAATAATCAAGAAACCCTATGCAAAATTATTCGTGAGGAAGTTCTGAAAATGAAAAAAATTCTTATCTTACACACAGGCGGTACGATCGCCATGAAAGAAAATTCTTTAACAGGCGGCGTCAGTCCAGACGTAGCAAACCCACTATTAGATGCAGAAGTAAAAATCCCTGAGAATGTGGATCTGATCATGGAAGACATTTTTAATCTTCCTTCTCCCCACATCATGCCTAAACATATGTTACAACTCAAAGAAAGAATCAACCAAGCACTTCTTTCTGACATCCAAGGGGTCGTGATCACTCATGGGACGGACACATTAGAAGAAACAGCTTTTTTCCTGGATTCAACCATTGGCGACAAACTACCGATCGTCTTGACAGGCGCCATGCGTTCAAGCAATGAGCTAGGAAGTGACGGTTTGTATAATTTTGAAAGTGCCATTCGTGTAGCCAGCTGTGATGAGGCAAAAGACAAAGGCGTTTTGGTCGTGATGAACGATGAGATCCACTCCGCACGTTATGTCACTAAAACCCATACGACAAATGTCGCTACCTTTCGTACCCCTACCTTAGGACCAATCGGCTTGATCACTAAAAATCGCATTTTGTTTATGCAAGAATTACTTGAGGTACAAAGACTAGATATCGCGTCAGTCGAAGGAACGATCCCAATCGTCAAAGCCTATGCCGGTATGCAAGGTGATTTACTCGAAGCACTTGCACACACGAAAGTTGATGGCTTAGTCATTGAAGCATTAGGCGCTGGGAATCTTCCCCCACAGGCATTGACTGCGCTAAAGAAACTTTTGGTCCAAAAAATCCCAGTCGTGTTAGTATCCCGTTGTTTCAATGGAATCGCTGAACCCGTCTACGATTACGAAGGTGGCGGAAAAGACCTCGCAAACATGGGGGTTATTTTTTGTAATAGTATCAATAGTCAAAAAGCCAGACTAAAACTTTTGATCGCCATCAATGGTGGCTTAGCAGAAGAAAATCTCATTCAATTTATGACCCAATAAAAGACGAATCGAGTAGTACAAGATGATAGCAGCCAGTGTTTCATCCTATTAGAAAAGGATGAAACACTTCTGTCATAAACTTGTACTACTCGATTTATTTTGTTACCTCTTTTTTCTCCCACAAGATATTCGCAGCACAATACAGTTGTCCTTGCATTCTGATTTCATGCCTTGTTTTTACCTCTGTTCCAGAAACGACTTGTTCATAATGGCTTTCAATCTCATTGCCATATTCAACTTCTTTATCAAAACGGATCAACACATGTTTAGGTGTGTGCGTAGTAAGAAAATCATACCCAAGAACATCAATGATCCAGTTGAAATACATCGCATTGTTCACGTGTTGATTACTATCAATATCGTAAAACCGCACGCGATAAGGTAACATTAAACCTGATTCGATTGGCTCAATTTTTTCTTGACGTTTGATTTTCTTGATTTTTTCACTCTCAAAAGGTGCAATGATCTCTTCATTAACGCTGCTCATCTTACGATTCACTAGATCCATCAAGACAAATACTGATTCGATCTCAACTAATTCATTGCCTTCCTCATCATGGATCCAAAAATTACGATAACAGAAGAATTTGTTGTACTGCATCGCTTGTGTAGTGATAGCGATATTTTCACCTACATGAGGCAAGCGATTGATTTTCATTGAATAGTTTGTGATCACCCAAGTCAAACCAAATCCGCTAACAAAATCGGTTCCTCGGTTTAAATGATCACTTTGATCTTCCGAAGTTTTGATAACAACTCCTAACATCGACGGAAACGTCATTGTTTGATTGATATCACATTCATAGTAAGATACTTCATGTTTTTTTGTATATTTTTGTGCCAAAAGAAAAAACCTCCAGTTACTTCTTCATTAATATATGATCGACCTGTGTGCCATAACTCTCGCCAAACATGTTGAGATGGGCTAACAAGTAATAGAGTTGGTACAGTGGCAAGCGAGTCTCCCACCCTTCGTCCAATGGCCAGCTTTCTTGATAAGCTTCCAAGAATTCTGGGCGAAATCCGCCGAATAACTGACTCATCGCAATATCTTGTTCACGATTCCCATAAGAAACTGCTGGATCGATAAACACTGGTCTTCCTTGTCTATCATAGAAAACATTACCACTCCATAAATCTCCATGCAAGAGGCTAGGAGTGATCTTTTGATGAACTTCACGACTCAATACTTCTTCTTTCAACCGCCGATACTCTTTTTGGCGGGTGTCATTCCACCGATTATTTTTCTCAGCCACATCAATTTGAGCTTCCAAACGATTTTTAAAAAAGAACGTCCACCAATCTTCTTCGAACGTATTGATTTGTGGTAAACTGCCTAAATAATTATCTTTGCGAAACCCAAACTGTGGTGCAGTCGAACGGTGGATCTTCACTAAGTCTTTTGCAAGTTCACGTGGATCACCTTTTCCTGGTTCGATCCATTCCATCAATAGATATGCACCTTCATTTGTTTCCCCTAACATATACGTTTCAGGTACGCGTACATGTGGTGCCAACTCTTTTAAGCCATCCACTTCTGCTTCAAAAAAGCGTTTCGTCACATGGGGATGGATTTTTAAAAAATAAGATTTCTGTTGTTCTTCAATTCGATAGTTTTGATTTACATCTCCCCCAGTAATTGGTATAACTTTCCCACTTAAACGAATCTCTGCCAACACTTCTTGAATATCCATTTTCGCTCCTCCTTGCTATTTCGCAAGATCGATCATTCATCGATCAAGTACGCCCACAACAACTCCTTTATTAGTTAAAAGTATAACACAGGTATTTATAAAAACCTGAAATCAAGAAAACAAATAAAAACAGACACAGAAAACCATCGAGGCTTCTGTATCTGTTTTTACTGATTTCGTAATTAAGCTAATGCACCCATTGGATCCCATGGTGCTAATAAAGTTGGCTCAGCATTGAAAGCTGCTAGTTGTTCTTCCGTCAATAAGTCTTTGCGGACAACGATTTGATACGTGTATTCATCCATCCACTCGTCGCTCATCACAAAGAATCCTTTATCTCCGACTTTTTCTCCCCAACTGTTTTCCACTTTCCATTTCGTCGATTTTCCATCAACCAAATCCACGCCAGTCAAGACCATCGCGTGAGTCATCAAGCTTTCTCCATGATCTAAACGCTCCGCTTTTGTCATAGAAAAATCTAAATCGAATAATTCATCCATCTCATAAACATCTGTTGCCATGATCCCACTATCTCTTGTAGAAGATTGACCAACATCACAACCAAACCACACAGACTCTCCTTGTTCCAGTTGAGCAATCGCCAAGTTTTTGAAAGTCGTCATGTCGACATTTAGATATTTGACTTCTTTGCCCCCAACGACATTCCCTAGCATTTCAACCGTATAAGAACGATCATAAGGTTTGTCCGCTGTAGGTGCATTGATGATACTTACATAATCATCCAAATTTACACCAATATATTTGTCGTAAAACATTTGAGGCGTCAATTGTTGATCGATATGATAATTTTTTTCTTCATCACGATACTCAAAATCAAATTCAGTTGGCGGTGTTCCCAATGAGATCGTTAGAAACTGATAGATGCCAGCTAGCATTTTTTCTTTTTCTACTTGGATCTCTTCACTTGTTTTTCCTTCTGCCACTAATTGACGCAATTTGATCGCGTCTTTACGCAATAATTTGTTCAAGTAATTATTTAAATCACGAGAATTTGAACTATTTGCGCTTTCTGGCATCACTGATTTAGGCACGACACCATATTTTTGGAATAATGATACGATCATATCCCACTGTCCACCATCTTGTTGTGGCACAGCCAATAAGAAAGCGACTTTACGGCTATCTAATGCTTCTTTCCCCG
The DNA here is from genome assembly GCF_017316315.1 of Enterococcus sp. DIV1298c. Lineage (NCBI taxonomy): Bacteria > Bacillati > Bacillota > Bacilli > Lactobacillales > Enterococcaceae > Enterococcus > Enterococcus sp. DIV1298c. The sequence goes on from NZ_JAFLWG010000048.1 coordinate 39,410, forward strand.
TAGCAAGGATGTTTTCATAAAAATAATTTGCTTTTTCGTATTTATCCCAGAAGAAAGTATAGTTTTGAGACAATTCAAATTCCTTTAAGTGGAATTGATTCAACAGTTTGTGACGGAATGTGTTCAACGCCGCAAACATCCAGCAACGTCCAGATTGTTTTTGGTTTGACACTTTTCCTGTCGCTAGATCGACAGAAAATACCGGTGTGTTTTTTGTATGTGAAGAAATATTTTCTGCTGAAGCTGTGATCCCATTCTTTACAACTGCATTTTGTAAAGCTTGTTGCTTATTATTTGTTTGAAATTGAGCTTCAAATTTTTTGGTCATATCTGGTGTAATCGCGTTCATTTAATCATCCTTCCCGATTGAAAATATATCTCCATTTTACTCTTTAACCCTTTGAATTACAATGTGCTATTCTGAAAATTCAGAACAATCATGCGATTCTCTCTTCATTAAACCAAAGGAAAAACAAAAAAGATCTAGGAGAACTCTCCTAGATCTTTGCTATTACTCCGGCAGTAGGACTCGAACCTACGACATCATGATTAACAGTCATGCGCTACTACCAACTGAGCTATGCCGGAATCAAACTACATGAATATCATATCAATTTTCACTAAATAACGCAATACTTTTTTATGATTTTCTAAATAATTACTAATTAACCATCGTTATTTTATATTTGTGAGAAAAGGCTCAATTTCTTTTGAAAGTCACCTATCCATCTAGAAAACTTATTGACAAATGAATGGAAATTAGTTATCCTATTTAAGTAGTAAAAATGCCGCTTTAGCTCAGCTGGTAGAGCGCTTCCATGGTAAGGAAGAGGTCGACGGTTCAAGCCCGTCAAGTGGCTTCAGTAAGACAACGTTGTTGAGACGTTGTCTTTTTTATTTTCCCTAGATTCAACAGCTTACAAGTTTTCAAGACAACAAAAAAACACAACAGATTCTGTTGTGTTTAAGTACTCCGGCAGTAGGACTCGAACCTACGACATCATGATTAACAGTCATGCGCTACTACCAACTGAGCTATGCCGGAATAATAATACCAGCGTGGCGGCGTCCTACTCTCACAAGGGGCAACCCCTCACTACAATCGGCGCTAAGAAGCTTAACTT